>NZ_JBFUAY010000127.1:0-14906 GCF_056406015.1 Rhizobium sp. P1_E1
GAATATGGCCATGAGGAAGGACAACCCGGCTGTATCTGGGTCGTCGATGTCAAGTCGAATGTGTAGTGGCGCCAACCTACATCAAATTCTTGCATCGTGTTTATGAGCCCCAGACCACTGACTGCTCATGCCGCTTGATCAGGTGCTTGAGGTTATCGAAGCCCGTGCGGATGTGGCGGGCGAAATGATCTACGGCGGGCGTGCGAGGTGCGTCCGAACGCTTCAACAGACCGAGCGCGCGTTCCGGATGGGGGATGGGGACGGACAGGGCTGTGATGGATTTTTCGTTACGCAATGCGAAGACGACGCTGTGCGGCATGATGGTCAGTGCATCAGCCGCCTTCATGTAGTGGACGACGCTCATGAGGGAGCCGCCCGAATAGCGAATCTTGACTTCGGTTGCGCCGAAAGACAGGAGCATGCTGCGCAGATCGGTAAGCAGCGGGCTGCCTGGCGGTGGTGCCACCCAGGGAAAATCGAGCAGGTGTGCCGGTTGAGGCCGCCGCTTCAACAGCAATGGATGGGTGACCCGGCAGGCGATGACGTTACGGCCGGGCAGGATTTGCTGGAATTCAAGGCCGGAGCCCTCGTCGAGAATATCGATTGGACAGATGGCAAGGTCGATCTGGTCGGCATTGAGCGCGGCCCGGAGGTCTGGGAAATAACCATAGGTCTGGTCGATGCGCACGTCTGGATGCAGGTTCTGGAACTCGGCGACCATCCCGGCGATCAACGCGTCCATGAAAAAAGGCGTGCCGCCGACACGTACCACGCCGCTCCTGCCGACCCGAAAGCTTTCGACGACATCGGAGGCCTTGCGTGATGCCGACAACATGGTCTGACCGTGATCGGCCAGCGCTCGTCCCAATGGTGTTGGCTGCAGCGGCCGTCGCCCCTTGACGAACAGCGGTTCGCCGATGCGGGCTTCGAGCATCGAGAGCGTGCGCGAGACGGCCGGCTGCGATAGGCCGAGCAGGGCTGCTCCCTCGGTGACCCCGCCGGTTTTAACGACTGCGGCAAGCTGGACAAGGTGGCGTTCGTCTATCTTCATAACGATATGATATATTAATCGTGAATAAAATCATTATCGGTTCGGCGCGTTTGCACTAAATTGATCTCCACCAGCCATTGCCTTGGAGGAGACGCATGACGCCGGGTCCGATGGCGCTGAATTTCAGCGAGGTCAACTCGCATGACATGTTCGCGCAACGACTTCCGCCATCAAAGGAGCACAGCCTGCCGCAGGTTCTCGCGGCGGCGGTGACGCATCTTCATGCCCTCATCCGGGAATTGCGGCCGACCCAGGCGGACTGGCGCAAGGTGATCGAATTTCTGACCGATGTCGGCCACGCCAGCGACGAGCGGCGCCAGGAGTGGGTGCTGCTGTCAGATCTGCTCGGCGCTTCGGCACTGGTCGAGGAGATCAATTCGCGCCGTCCGAAGACGGCCACCCCCAACACCGTGCGCGGACCTTTCTTCCGCGCTGACGTTCCGCAACTGCCGCTCGGCGGCAATATTTCCCTCGATGGAATCGGCGAGACACTGGAGGTTTCCGGCCGCGTGCAGGATCTCGATGGCGATCCTATCGCAAATGCCGAAATCATAACCTGGCAGGCCAATGCTCAAGGGCTCTACGAAAACCAGCAGCCGGACCAGCAGCCGGAATTCAATCTGCGCGGCAGCTTCCGCACGGATGCGGACGGACGTTTCCACTATCGGACCATCAAGCCATGTGGCTATGGCGTGCCCGATGATGGTCCGGTGGGAAAGCTTCTGCGGGAGGCGGGCTATCCGCTGCGCCGCCCGGCGCATCTTCATTTCATCATCAAGGCGCCGGGCTTCGAGACGATCACCACGCATATCTATGACGGCAGCGATCCGCATCTGGCCGAAGACGCGATCTTCGGCGTCAAGCCGGAGCTAGTGCGAAGCTTCGAGCGCCAGGGCGAGCGGCAAGGCAAGGGCGCAACGACCTGGCGGCTCGACCTCGCCTTCGTCATGGTCCGCGCCAGACGGAGAGGCGACACATGAGCCGCGATTTCATCTATAGCGGCAGCCCCGCCCATATCGTCTTCGGCGAAGGCAAGAGCGCTGCCGCCGGCGAATGGGTGGAAAAGCTCGGATGCGCCAAGGCGTTCGTCCTCTCGACGCCGCAACAGAGGGCCGACGCTGAAGCGTTGGCCGCGCGGCTGGGCTCTCTCGCCGTCGGCGTCTTTGCCGGCGCCGTCATGCACACGCCAGTCGATGTCACCGAAGAGGCGATGGAAGTGGTTCTCCGAACGCAGGCCGATTGCGTCGTTTCGCTCGGCGGCGGATCGACCACCGGGCTCGGCAAGGCAATCGCCTATCGCACGGATCTGCATCAGATCGTCATTCCGACGACCTATGCCGGATCGGAAGTCACGCCTATCCTCGGCCAGACGGAGGGCGGGCGCAAGACCACCGTGCGCCATGCGAGCATCCTGCCTGAGGTGGTGATCTACGACCCCGCCCTGACGCTCGGCCTGCCGGTTGGCATGAGCGTCACCTCGGGCCTGAATGCCATGGCCCATGCGGTCGAGGCGCTCTACGCGCAGGATCGCAACCCGATATCGACACTGATGGCGGCGGAGGGGCTGCGGGCCTTCAAGACCAGTCTGCCCGACATCGTCGCTGTGCCGCGGGATGCCGATGTCCGCGCCGATGCGCTCTACGGCGCCTGGCTCTGCGGCACCGTGCTCGGTRCGGTCGGTATGGCCCTGCACCACAAGATCTGCCACACGCTGGGCGGCACTTTCGATACGCCGCACGCCGACACGCATGCGATCATGCTGCCCCACACCGCCGCCTACAATGCCGCTGCCGTGCCGGAACTTCTGGCGCCTGTCGCCGATATCTTTGGCGGTTCGGTCGGCGGCGGGCTTTGGGATTTCGCCAGTCAGATCGGTTCACCGCAGGCGCTGAAGGATCTTGGCCTCAGCGAAACCGATCTCGATCGCGCAGCCGAGATCGCCACCGAAAATCCCTATTGGAATCCGAGGCCGATCGACCGGCAATCCATTCGTGCCCTGCTACAGGATGCCTGGCAGGGCAAACGACCGGCATGAGTTGACGACAGACATCACGCTCTCTGGGAGGAGAGAAAAATGGGAGGAGGAAACATGTTTACGAGACGCGATTTTCTGATGACGACGGCCGCCACCGGGGCACTGGTGGCGACATCCGGGCTTGCCGCCCCCGCAATCGCACAGGATGCTGCGATCAAGCTCGGTTATGTCAGCCCGCAGACGGGGCCGCTTGCCGCCTTCGGTGAGGCCGACAAATTCGTCATCGACAGCTTTCTGACGACCACCAAGTCGATGGGTCTCAACTATGAGGTCGTCGTCAAGGACAGCCAGTCCAATCCGAACCGGGCGGCGGAGGTCGCCAAGGAACTGATCGTCACCGATGAGGTGAATCTGATCCTCGTCGCCTCGACGCCGGAGACCACCAATCCGGTGGCGACCACCTGCGAGGCCGAGGAAATGCCCTGTATTTCGACGGTGGCGCCCTGGCAACCCTGGTTCATCGGCCAGCAGGGCAATCCCGGCGACCCCACCTCGTGGAAACCATTCAACTATGCCTATCACTTCTTCTGGGGTCTCGAGGACGTCATCTCCGTCTTCACCAATATGTGGGCGCAGATCGAGACCAATAAGAAGGTCGGCGGCTTGTTCCCCAATGATGGCGATGGCAATGCCTGGGGCGATAAGGTCGTCGGCTTCCCGCCGGTGCTGGAGAAGATGGGCTATGGCCTGATCGACCCCGGCCGCTACCAGAATATGACCGACGATTTTTCGGCGCAGATCAACGCCTTCAAATCGGGCCAGTGCGAGATCATCACCGGCGTGGTGATCCCGCCTGACTTCACCACCTTCTGGAACCAGGCCAAGCAGCAGGGTTTCGCCCCGAAAATCGCCTCGATCGGCAAGGCGCTACTCTTCCCGCAGACCGTGGAGGCGCTTGGCAATGCCGGGCATAATCTGTCGTCGGAAGTCTGGTGGACGCCGAGCCATCCGTTCAAGTCGTCCTTGACGGGGGAAAGTGCGGCACAGGTGGCAGCCGCCTTCACCAAGGCGACTAACAGGCCCTGGACACAGCCGATCGGTTTTGCCCATGCGCTGTTCGAGCTGGCGGTGGATGCGATGAAGCGGGCCGGAGACCCCAAGGATGGGGATGCCGTCGCGCAGGCGATTGCGGCGACCAAGCTCGATACGCTGGTCGGGCCGATCGCCTGGGACGGCAAGGGCCTGCCACCGTTTGCCGCCAAGAACATTGCCAAGACGCCGCTCGTCGGCGGCCAGTGGCGGCTCAAAGACGGCGGCGGCTACGATCTCGTCATCACCGACAATAAGACGGCGCCGAACATACCGGTCGGCGGCAAGATGGAAGCTATCGCCTGATTTTGGGCGCGGGGCCTGCCAGAGGCCCCGCCTGTTCTGGGAGGAATGGGTTTGGCAATTCTCGAACTCGATGGTGTCTCGAAGAAATTCGGAGCGTTGACCGTCGCCGAGCAGATTTCCTTTGCCGTCGGCGAAGGCGAGGCGCTGGGGATCATCGGGCCGAACGGCGCCGGCAAGTCGACGCTCTTCAATCTGATCACCGGCAATATCGCCGCCGATAGCGGCAGCATCCGCTTTCTCGGCAGCGATGTGACGCGCACGCCGCCGATGGCGCGCTGCCTGTCGGGAATGGGCCGCACCTTCCAGATCCCGCAGCCGTTCGAGAAGCTGACGGTCTTTGAAAACCTCCTGGTCGCCGGCGCTTTCGGCTCGCGGCGGCGCGAGGCCGAGGTGTCGGACCGCTGCGCCGAAATCCTGGTGGATACAGGGCTGATCGACAAGGCGAATGTGCTGGCCGGAGGCCTGTCGCTACTACAGCGCAAGCGGCTGGAACTGGCGCGCGCGCTGGCGACGGAACCGAAGCTGCTGCTGCTCGATGAAATCGCCGGCGGACTGACCGAGGGCGAATGCCGGTCGTTGGTTGCCACGATCCGCGCCATTCATGCGCGCGGCGTTGCGGTCATCTGGATCGAGCATGTGCTGCACGCGCTGAATTCCGTCGTCGAGCGGCTGCTGGTGCTGCACTTCGGCAGGGTCATCGGCATCGGCAAGCCGCAGGACATCATGGCCTCGCGCGATGTGCGCGAAATCTATCTGGGGATCGAGATCTGATGGCGCTGCTCGAAACCAGAGGCTTGACTGCCTCCTACGGTGATTTCCAGGCGCTGTTCGGTGTCGATATTACGGTCGGCGCCGGCGAAACCATCGCCATCATCGGCGCCAACGGCGCCGGCAAGACGACGCTGATGCGCTCGATCTCGGGCGTGCTCGCCAATGCGGCTTCGTCGATCCTTTACCGCGACGAGCCGATCGGCGCGCTGCCGGCGCCTGACATTCTGGCGCGCGGCATTGCAATGGTGCCGGAAGGGCGAAAGCTCTTTCCATCGCTGAGTGTCGAGGAGAACCTGCTGATCGGCAATTATGGCCGCAAGGTCGATGGGCCGTGGACGCTCGAAAGCGTCTTTTCGCTGTTCCCGGTCCTCAAGGAGCGGCGCGACAATCCGGCCACAGCACTTTCCGGCGGGCAGCAGCAGATGGTGGCGATCGGCCGCGGGCTGATGTCCAATCCGGCGGTGCTGCTCTGCGACGAGATCAGCCTCGGTCTGGCGCCTGTCGTGGTCCGCGATATCTACGCCGCCTTTCCACGAATCCGCGAGACCGGCGCTTCGATCGTCATCGTCGAGCAGGACATCGCCCAGGCGCTGAAGGTGGCCGACCGCGTCTACTGCATGATGGAAGGGCGGGTGACGCTCTTCGGCCGCGCCGCCGATCTTAGCCGCAACGACATCCACAAGGCCTATTTCGGGACGGATCACCATGAACTGGCTTGATACCATTCTCCAGGGCGTGCTGCTCGGCGGGCTCTATGCGCTGTTTGCAGCGGGGCTCAGTCTCGTCTTCGGCATTATGCGGCTGGTCAACCTCGCCCATGGCGACCTGATCGTGCTTGCCGCCTTCCTGATCCTGGTGCTGGTGACGACACTCGGGCTCGACCCGTTTGTTGCCGCCCTGATAGCGATGCCGCTGATGTTCGCCATCGGTTGGGGCCTGCAATATTTCCTGCTCAACCGCACGCTCGGCAAGGATATCCTGCCGCCGCTGCTCGTCACCTTCGGCCTGTCGATCGTCATCCAGAACGGCTTGCTCGAAGGTTTTTCCGCCGATAGCCGCCGCGTCTTTGCCGGCAGCCTCGAAAGCGCCTCCGTGAATTTGGGCCCCGTCACCGCCGGCATCATGCCGCTGATGACCTTCCTTTCGGCGGTCGCCGTCATCGTCTGTCTCAACCAGCTGATCTATCGCACGTCCGTCGGCCGCGCCTTCCGGGCAACCTCGGACGATCCGGTGACAGCAGGGCTGATGGGCATCCGGCCGCAACGTATCTTCGCCACGGCGACGGGACTTGCCATGGTCGTGGTGACGATCGCGGCTCTCTACCTCGGGACGCGAGCAAATTTCGATCCGACATCAGGATCGGCGCGGCTGATCTATGCCTTCGAGGCGGTGATCATCGGCGGGCTTGGCTCGCTCTGGGGCACGCTCGCCGGCGGCATCATTCTCGGCGTTGCCCAGACGCTGGGCGCTGCGATCAATCCGGAATGGCAGATCCTTGCCGGCCATCTGGCATTCCTCGCCGTTCTCCTGTTCAAGCCGCGCGGCCTTTTCCCGCGCGCGGTGGATTGAGGTGCATCGATGACCATGGCCATTCCCTCCTTCACCGTCGAGACGCGCACCAGGGCATCGACATTGTCCGCCGCGGCGATCATTGCCCTTTTGCTGCTTGCCTTCGCCGCACCCTTCATCGTCTCGCGCGGCGTCATCCAGGACTTGTTCTTCATCCTCACCATGCTGGTCTTGGCGCAGAACTGGAACCTGCTTGCCGGTTATGCCGGGCTGATCTCGGTCGGCCAGCAGGTCTTCGTCGGCTTCGGCGCCTATACGATGTTCGGCTGCGTCATCCTGTTCGGCATCGATCCGGTCGTTGCAATCCTGATTGCCGGGCTGTTCTCGGTCGCCCTTGCCATTCCCACAGCCTTCTTCACCTTTCGGCTTTACGGTCCCTATTTCGCCATAGGCACCTGGGTGGTGGCCGAGGTCGTGCGGTTGCTGCTGGCCCAGTGGAAAGCGCTCGGCGGCGGCACAGGCACCTCGTTGCCGCGGGATGCGACCCGCGACATGATGGGCGTCAGCGCAATGCGCGATGTCTTCGGCATGAAGGCCTCGCAGGCAGGCGATGCACTGACCTACTGGCTGGCGCTGATCCTCGTCGTCGCGACCATCGGCTTCATCTATGGGCTGCTGCGCAGCAAGCAGGGCCTTGGTCTCGCCGCCGTGCGCGACAACGAGCAGGCGGCCCGCGCCGTCGGCGTCGATGCGCGGCGGATGAAGACGCTGGTCTATCTCGCCACCGCCTTCATGACAGGCATTGCCGGGGCGCTGATCTATGTGCAGAAGGCGCGGATTTCGCCGGATGCGGCCTTCTCGGTCACCGACTGGACCGCCTATGTCATCTTCATCGTCGTGATCGGCGGCATCGGCACGATCGAGGGACCGATCCTCGGCGTCATCATCTTTTTTCTGCTGCAGAACCTCCTGGCCGATTACGGCTCCTGGTACCTGCTGATGCTGGGTCTTCTCGGCATCGCCATCATGCTGTTTGCGCCGCGCGGCCTTTGGGGACTGTTCTCAGAACGCACCGGCATCCAGCTTTTCCCGGTTCGCCGCGTTCTGAAGGGCGGGCCGCTCAATCTCACGCATAGGGGAGGGCCTCATGGCTGACATTACCACCGACGTACTCATCATCGGCACCGGCCCAGCAGGCTCCGCCAGCGCTGCCCTGCTCTCGTCCTACGGGGTCGAGAACCTGGTGATCAACCGCTACCGCTGGCTCGCCAGCACACCGCGCGCCCACATCACCAACCAGCGCACCATGGAGGTGCTGCGCGATCTCGGCCGCGACGTGGAGGATGAGGCCTATATGTTCGCGGCCGAGCAGGACCTGATGGGTGAGAACGTCTTCTGCACCTCGCTCACCGGCGAGGAGATCGGCCGGATGAAGAGCTGGGGCAAACATCCGCTGTCGCGCGCCGAGCACCAGCTGTCCTCGCCGACCCTTATGAATGACCTGCCGCAGACCTTCATGGAGCCGCTGCTCTACAAGACGGCCTGTTCGCGCGGCAGCCAATCGCGCATGTCGACGGAATATCTAAGCCATGTACAGGATGAAGACGGGGTTACGACGACCTGTCTCGACCGGCTGACCGGCAAGGAGTTCACCGTCCGCTCGAAATATCTGGTTGGCGCCGATGGCGGCAATTCCAGGGTTGCGGAACATGCGGGCCTGACATTCGAAGGCAAGATGGGCGTCGCCGGTTCGATGAACATTCTGTTTGAGGCCGATCTGTCGCGACTGGTCGCCCATCGACCCTCGGTGCTCTACTGGGTGCTGCAGCCGGGCGCCGATGTCGGCGGCATCGGCATGGGTCTGGTGCGCATGGTAAGGCCGTGGAACGAGTGGCTGATCGTCTGGGGTTACGACATCAATCAGCCGGCCCCTTCGGTGGATGAAGCGCATGCGAAGAAGGTCGTGCGCGACCTGGTCGGCGATCCCGATCTCGAGATGACGATCAAGTCGGTCTCGACCTGGACCGTCAACAACATGTATGCCACGTCAATGTCGAACGGCCGCGTCTTCTGCATGGGCGACGCCACCCATCGCCATCCACCGTCAAACGGGCTCGGCTCGAACACCTCGATCCAGGATGCATTCAACCTGGCATGGAAGCTGGCTTTCGTCCTCAAGGGCGCCGCTGACCAGAAACTTCTCGATAGCTATCAGGACGAGCGAGCGCCTGTCGCCAAGCAGATCGTCACCCGCGCCAACAAGTCGATCGAAGAATTCGGGCCGATCTTCAAGGCGCTCGGCCTGCTTGATTCGATCGATCCGGTTAAGATGCAGCAGAACATGGATGCTCGCTGCAACAACACGGTTGCTGCTGAAGAACAGCGCGCCGCCATCCGCAAGGCGATCGCCGACAAAGTCTATGAGTTCGATTGCCACGGCGTCGAGATGAACCAGCGCTATCGATCCGGCGCGATCGTAACGGATGGGCAGGCGGAGCCGGCGTTCGCCAGAGACCCGGAGTTGCACTGCCAGCAGACGAGTTGGCCGGGTGCAAGGCTTCCGCATGCCTGGGTTTATTCCGCGACAGGTGAAAAGCTGTCGACGCTCGACCTTGCCGGACACGGCAAGTTCACGGTGCTCACCGGCATTGGCGGGCAGGGCTGGATCGAGGCCGCCCGAACCGTGGGGAAGGAACGGGGCATCGATATAGCCGCACACCTGATCGGTCCGCGTCAGCCCTGGCAGGACTTTACCGGCGACTGGGCGAATATGCGCGAAATCCGCGACAGTGGCGTCCTGCTCGTGCGTCCCGACCATCATATCGCCTGGCGAAGCGAGGCGATCGTCGACGATCCGTCAGCCGAACTGCGGCGCGTGCTGACCACCGTTTTAGGGAAATGAGGCCATGATTGACGCACATGAAAAGGGTTTCTTCACAGAGGAGAACTCAGTTGAGGTGGTGACGAGCCGGAACGCCACCGCCACAGACCAGCGCCTGAAGCGTGTGATGGAGGTCGTAACACGTAAGCTGCACGAGGCGGTAAAGGAGCTTGAGCCGACGCAGGAGGAATGGATGAAGGCAATCCTTTTTCTCACCCGCACAGGGCACACATGCAACGAATGGCGACAGGAATTTATCCTGCTGTCGGACGTGCTCGGCGTGTCGATGCTGGTCGACGCCATCAATAACCGCAAGCCCTCAGGGGCTTCCGAAAGCACTGTTCTTGGCCCGTTTCACGTTGCCGACGCGCCGGAACTGCCGATGGGCGCCAACATCTGCCTCGATCAGAAGGGCGAGGACATGGTGATCGGCGGCCACATCCTCGGCACTGATGGCAGGCCGATTGCCAACGCTGTGATCGACGTCTGGCAGGCCAACGACGAAGGCTTCTACGACGTGCAGCAGAAGGGGATCCAACCAGACTTCAACCTCCGCGGCGTCTTTCGCACCGGCGCGGATGGCCGTTACTGGTTTCGCGCGGTCAAGCCTAAGTATTACCCAATCCCGGAGGATGGACCGGTTGGCAAGCTGCTCGGCGCGCTCGGTCGCCACCCCTACAGGCCTGCCCACCTGCACTACATCATCAAGGCTCACGGCTTCGAGACGCTCACGACACACATCTTTGATCCGGACGACCCGTATATCCATTCTGACGCCGTCTTCGGTGTGAAGGAGAGCTTGCTTGCCAAGTTCCAGCAGGTTGAGGATCCGGTACGCGCCAACGAGCTCGGTTTCCTGGGTAAGTTCTGGCAGGTAGAGCACGATTTCGTGCTGGCTCGGCCGGAGGAGTAGGATCTTTTGGCGCAAGTCGGCCCCGTCCAAGCCGGCGACCAGTCCCACTCGCGGTGAGGTCCGGACGGGCATCTTCGGTCAACCGCCCATGTCCGCAGCTTTGGTCGCGCGTGCGCGGGGTGGGAGGGTGCTCCTCGAAAGATCGCCCCCTCGTTTCCCTCACGAGATAGGCTGCTGGTAAGAACGCGGATGCTGGGAGCTACCTGCTCTGAAGTGGCGCCGGAAGCAACTCAGGTGGAAAGTCCTGGTAGGAAACCGGTCGCAAAAACCGATAGACTGCCAGCGTGCCGACTGAAGTCGACCGACCGTCGGACGTTGCCGGGTACGGCCCGCCGTGCACCATCGCCGGAGAAACCTCGACGCCGGTGCCGAACCCGTTCACGAGGAGACGACCGGCCAGGAGCTCCAACTGGGAAAGCATTTCCGCAGCATTCGACAAGTCGTCTTGGTGGACGTGCAGGGCAATCGTCAATTGACCTTCCAAAGAGTTCACGACCTGGCGCAGATCTGCTTCATCTCGGCAACGCACGATCAATCCTGCTGCGCCGAATATCTCCTCCTGAAGCTCGGGCTCTGACAGGAAGGAGGCCGAGCTCGTTTCAAAGAGGGCCGCCGCTGCCTGTTGCGGCGTTCCCTGCTTTCCCGTCGCCAGCTGCGATACGGAAGACGAGGCCGACAGTCTGGCGACACCCTTCCGATAGGCCTCGCATATCCCCCCGGTGAGCATCGTTTGAGCCGGCGATTCCTGAAGAGCTGCGGAGGCAGCGTTTATGAACGCGTCGAGGCCGGGGCCATCGATTGCGATGATGAGGCCTGGATTGGTGCAGAACTGACCGGCTCCCAAGGTCAAGGAGGACGCGAACGATTTCCCGATCGCTTCCGCGTTGTTCTGCAGGGCGTTCGGGAAAAGGATGACGGGATTGATGCTGCTCATTTCGGCGTAGACCGGAATTGGCTGCTTCCGCTCCGAGGCAATCTTCATCAGCGCGGTTCCGCCGCGCCGGGAGCCCGTAAAGCCCACTGCACGTATCCGATGATCGGCGACCAGCATCTGTCCAACCTCAAAACCAGCGTCGAACAGTAAGGCGAAAGTTCCTGCCGGCAGGCCGCTTGCTGCGACCGCCTGCTGGACGGCGCTGCCGACAAGCGCCGACGTTCCGGGGTGGGCGGAATGAGCCTTCACGATGACCGGACAACCGGCCGCAAGGGCGGAGGCCGTATCGCCTCCTGCGACGGAGAAAGCAAGAGGGAAATTCGAAGCGCCAAACACCGCCACAGGCCCGAGAGCCACGTTGCGAAGACGAAGATCAGGCTTGGGTGCAGGCTTCCGATCGGGATCGGCCGGATCGAACCGGAGTTCTTGGAATGCACCTTCGCGTACCTCTTTGGCGAACAGGCGAAGCTGGCCGACGGTTCTCGCTCGCTCGCCTTCGAGACGCCCACGCGGCAGGCCGGTTTCGTCCATTGCCCTCAGGATCAGATCGTCACCGAGTTCGAGAATGTTCTCAGCTATCGCCTCCAGGAGAAGCGCGCGCTTCTCCAGCGGTGTCTCCCGATAAATGGGAAAAGCATCCCACGCGACAGCCGTGGCTTGCTCCACCTGATCTTTCGTCGCTCCCGCAAAGCTCGGCTCCATAGGTGAGCCGCTGGCGGGATTGGTGGCGGAAAAGCTGGCTGCGCCGCCCCGCAGAACCGCGCCGCCGATGAGAAGATCGCCGGAGACTTTCATGATACATCCTTTCGAAAACCTATTCTGGACCACTGTTCAAGTCCGCGTTAAAAGATCGCTTGCGGACCTTTCAACGATGATGGCTGGATGTAGATAGTCTCAGAGCGCCGCAAAACCAAGTCACGGGGTCAAAAAGTAATACTTTTTTCAGCCTCCGATATTGTCCTTCAAGATCGCTCAGCGATCGAGAGTTTCACCGCCTCGTCGAAAACCCACCGGCGCCAAAGATCGGCGAGGAAGAACTGAACGCCCTGCTTCAGGAAAGAGTGGCCACGCGTTTCGAACGCGGTGCGGCCAAGCCTGCCGACTTTACTGCAGCGATTGTCGTTCGACAGCCAGCCGAAGTAATCTCGCGGAGCCATCCGACTGGACTATCCGTGTAAGAGCGCGACAAGCGGTATCGGCATCTCGACCGGGAAAAAATCCATTGCCGCTCTGATAATCATCGCCCACACGGTTATTAGGAAAATTAACGCTGCAATCCTAATTTCTACTGGTTGCATTATTTGCTCCCCCCAGCATGTGCGTCCCCCCCGAGACAAAACCTTATTATTCCTCGCGCAAATTCGCTGTGCGCGAGGAATGATGTGCGACTGTAGAGAGCGTGGGCGCGTGCGGCGCCGAAGTCTTGGCTCTCCCAAACCTGATGCCGCTTTGACCGATCAAGTCGCCGGACATAGCCTGTTGCTGCGTTCGAGATATTGCCCATCAAGGAAGGAGCGGTAGGCGTCCGCGATACCCTCCTTCAGACCGATCTTAGGAGACCAGCCGAGCGTGCGAAGCTTGTCGACGCTCAAGAGTTTACGTGGCGTGCCGTCTGGCTTGGTCAGGTCGCGCGTGATCTTGCCTTCGAAACCAACGACCTTGGAGACGAGGTATCCCAAATCCAGGATGGTAATGTCCTCGCCCGAACCTACGTTCACATGACTTTCGGCGGAATAAGACTTCATGAGATGGAGGCAGGCGTCGGCGCAATCGTCAACATGCAGGAATTCGCGCCGCGGCGTGCCAGTGCCCCAGATGCATATCTCTTGCTGCTGGTTGATCTTGGCCTCATGCGCCTTGCGTATCAGCGCCGGCATGACATGGCTTGACCCGAGGTCAAAATTATCCCCTGGACCATAAAGATTGGTAGGCATGGCCGAGATAAAATCTCTACCGTGCTGTTTGCGATAAGCATGGCAGAGCTTTAGTCCGGCAATCTTGGCAACCGCATACCATTCATTCGTGGGTTCAAGCGATCCAGTCAGGAGTGAGTCCTCAACGATCGGCTGATCGGCGAATTTTGGATAGATGCAGGACGAGCCCAGAAACATCAGTTTTTCGACGTGAGTTCTATGAGCTGCATGGATGAGGTTCGCTTGGAGAATCAAGTTGTCGTAAAGGAAGTCGGCCGGATAGGTATCGTTCGCCAGAATACCGCCGACCCTCGCAGCAGCGAGGAAGACGGCGTCGGGACGGTTCTTGTTCATCCAGGCCTCAACCTGGTCCTGCCGTCTGAGATCGACCTCGGCGCGGGTGGCCGTCAAAATCTCGCAGCCCTCGGAAGCGAGACGCCGCACGATCGCAGAGCCCACCATGCCGCGGTGGCCCGCGACATAGACCCTTTTTCCAGCAAGGCTATAGATCACCTCAGGCATAGGCAAAACCTTTGGTTACGCCTACCGACGGCACGTTTCGTGCCATGACCTTCAGATCCTCGCGAACCATCTCCGTAACCAGCTGATCAAGACTGGTCTCATGTTTCCAGCCAAGCTTCGTATGCGCCTTCGTCGGATCGCCAATCAGAAGATCAACTTCGGTCGGACGGAAGTAAGCTGGATCGATCTCCACCACACACTGGCCGGATGTCTTATCGTATCCCTTTTCCTCAACCCCGTTCCCACGCCAATCAATAGGCATGCCGACCTTTGCAAAGGCCTTGTCGACAAAGGAGCGAACGGAGTGCGTTTCGCCGGTCGCAAGGACATAGTCCTCCGGTTCGTCCTGCTGCAGCATCAGCCACATGCCGCGGACATATTCGCGTGCATGTCCCCAGTCGCGCTTGGCATCCAAATTGCCGAGATAGAGCCTTTCCTGCAGCCCAAGATGGATCGCAGCCGCTGCCCGGGTGATTTTACGCGTCACGAAGGTTTCGCCGCGGATCGGGCTTTCATGATTGAACAAAATGCCGTTCGAGGCGTGCATGCCATATGCCTCGCGATAATTGACCACTATCCAATAGGCATAAAGCTTGGCCACCGCGTAGGGTGATCGAGGGTAGAACGGGGTCGTTTCGCTCTGCGGGACTTCCTGGACTTTTCCGTAGAGCTCGGAGGTGGACGCTTGATAGAAGCGGGTCTTCCTGGTCAGCCCAAGGAGGCGAATTGCTTCAAGCAGCCGAAGGGTCCCGGTTCCATCTGCGTTGGCAGTATATTCCGGCGTCTCGAAAGAGACTTGAACGTGGCTCTGTGCGGCAAGATTATAGACCTCGTCTGGCTGCGTTTCCTGAACGACACGGATGAGATTCGTTGAATCTGTCATGTCCCCGAAATGCAGAATAAAACGCGGATTCTCGACATGGGGATCCTCGTATAGATGCTCGATTCGACTGGTGTTGAAGGACGATGAGCGTCGCTTGAGGCCGTGAACGATATAGCCCTTCTCCAGGAGCAATTCGGCCAAATAGGCACCGTCCTGACC
>NZ_JBFUAY010000128.1:0-14140 GCF_056406015.1 Rhizobium sp. P1_E1
TCGTCTGGACGGACTAAGCCCAGCCCACGATCCAAATTTTCTGCCCCAAACCCTGGAACAAGCATGACGAAGAGCAATCACCGCGAATCCGAATATCCGGTCGATCCGATGTTTCTCGACCGCTGGTCGCCGCGCGCCTTCACCGGCGAAATCATTGAGGAAACGCAGCTGCTCGGTCTGCTCGACGCCGCCCATTGGGCGCCGTCCTCGGCCAACCACCAGCCCTGGCGCTTCATTTATGGCCTCAAGGGTTCGGAGCATTGGGAGAAATTTGTTGCCTTGCTCAACGATTCCAATCAGGACTGGGCCAGGAATGCATCGGCGCTGATCTTCGTCGTGTCGCGCGCCTTCACCGGGGCTGCCGGCTCAGCCGAGGAAAAGCCGAGCTACACCCATTCCTTCGATGCCGGTGCGGCATGGGGGCATCTGGCGATCCAGGCGCGCCTCTCCGGCTTTTACGCCCATGGCATGGGCGGCATCAAGCATGATGAGATCAGGCAGGCTTTCGCCGTTCCCGAGGGATACCGGGTCGAAGCAGGCGTCGCTGTCGGCCGCCTGGCGGACAAGAGCGTTCTTTCCGAACGCAATCAAGCGCGCGAATTCCCCAGCCAACGCAAGCCGCTCTCCGAGGTCGCCTTCAACGGCCGCTTCGTCGCGAATTGAGCCCTCAGGCAAACAAAAGCCCCGCGTCCAGGGGCGGCGGGGCTTTTACTTTCGAAATATCAATTAGATATCAAGGTTTGCAACGCTCAGCGCATTGTCCTGGATGAATTCGCGCCGGGGTTCGACTTCGTCACCCATCAGGCGGGCGAAGAGGCCATCGGCGTCCGTGGCGTCATTGACCCTGACCTGCAGCAGCGAGCGAACATTCGGATCGAGCGTCGTTTCCCAGAGCTGCTCGGCATTCATCTCGCCAAGGCCCTTGTAGCGCTGCATGGTGAGGCCCTTGCGGCCGCTTGCGAAGATCGCGTCGAGTAAGGCGCGCGGACCAGAGATTTCGACGTCGCCTTCGCGGCGATGCAGCGACGGCGGCGTCTGATAGATTTCCTTGAGTCGTGCCGTCAGCTGGTCGATGTGACGGGCATCCGAGGAACCGATCAGCGCCATGTCGAGCACGACCATTTCCCTGACGCCGCGGACCATGCGCTCCAGGCGCAGCCCACCATCGGTTGTCACATCGCCCTGCCAGCCGCGCTCGGTTTCCTCGGCGATGATGTCGAGCCGCCCTGCCACTTCGTTTGCCAGCGCCAGCGCTCTAGCCGGGTCGCTGGCGAGCTCGGCGTTGAGCGCTCCGGCAATCGCCGCTTGTTCGACGGCGGAACGATTGTAGCGCGAATGGAGATTGTCGAGCAGGGCGCGCATGCGCAGGGCATCGAGGATGACCTCGCGCAGATCCTGGCCGGCGCGAACCTCGCCGCTACCAAGCCTCAGCGAAGCATCTTCCAGGCCCTGGCTGATGAGGTATTCTTCGAGCGCCTTCTCATCCTTCAGATACTGCACCGACTTGCCGCGCGAAACCTTATAGAGCGGCGGCTGGGCGATATAGAGATGACCGCGCTCGATCAGTTGCGGCATCTGCCGGAAGAAGAAGGTGAGCAGCAGGGTGCGAATATGGGCGCCGTCGACATCGGCGTCCGTCATGATGATGATCTTGTGGTAGCGCAGCTTTTCGACATTGAACTCGTCCTTGCCGATGCCGGTGCCGAGCGCGGTGATCAATGTGCCGATTTCCTGGCTCGACAGCATCTTGTCGAAACGGGCGCGTTCGACGTTCAGGATCTTGCCACGCAGCGGCAGGATCGCTTGGTTCTCGCGCGAGCGGCCTTGCTTGGCCGAGCCGCCGGCAGAATCGCCCTCGACGAGGAAGACTTCGGATTTTGTCGGATCACGCTCGGAGCAGTCGGCGAGCTTGCCCGGCAGCGAAGCGATATCGAGCGCGCCCTTGCGGCGGGTCAACTCGCGTGCCTTGCGGGCTGCTTCGCGGGCGGCGGCGGCCTCGACGACCTTGCCGACAAGAATCTTGGCTTCGCTTGGATGTTCTTCGAACCAGGTGCTCAGCGCCTCGTTGACGAGACTTTCGACAACAGGACGGACTTCCGAGGAAACGAGCTTATCCTTGGTCTGCGAGGAGAATTTCGGATCGGGTACCTTGACCGACAGAACCGCCGTCAGGCCTTCGCGGCAGTCTTCGCCCTGCAGCGTTACCTTTTCCTTTTTGGTGATGCCGGAACTGTCGGCATAGGAAACGACCTGGCGCGTCAGCGCCGCGCGGAAACCGGCCATATGCGTGCCGCCGTCGCGCTGAGGGATGTTGTTGGTGAAGCAGAGCACGTTCTCATGATAGCTGTCGTTCCACCACATCGCGACTTCGACGGTGATGCCGTCCTTTTCGCCGCGGATGGCAACCGGCTTGTCGACGAGCGACTTCTTGGCGCGGTCTAGATAAGCGACGAAAGCCTCGAGGCCGCCGTCATAACGCAGCTCTTCCTGCTTGATATCGGAATGGCGCTTGTCGGTCAGCAGGATGCGGACGCCCGAATTCAGGAAGGCGAGCTCGCGAAGGCGATGCTCCAGCGTGCCGTAGTCGAACTCCGTCATGGTGAAGGTGTCGGTGCTCGGCATGAAGCTCACTTCCGTGCCGGTCTCATTCGGCGCGTCGCCCGTAACCTTCAGCGGAGCATCGGCGACGCCATGGGTGAAGCTCATTTCATGGATCTTGTCCTGACGGCGGATCTTCAGCTTCAACCATACGGACAGCGCGTTGACGACGGAGACGCCGACGCCGTGCAGGCCGCCGGAAACCTTGTAGGAATTCTGGTCGAACTTACCGCCGGCATGAAGCTGCGTCATGATGACTTCGGCAGCCGACACGCCTTCGCCGGTGTGAATGTCCGTCGGGATGCCGCGACCGTTGTCGGTGACGGTCACCGAGCCAYCCGGATTGAGGGTGACGGTGACGATGTCGGCATGGCCGGCAAGCGCTTCGTCGATCGCGTTGTCGACGACTTCATAGACCATGTGATGAAGGCCGGAGCCGTCGTCGGTATCGCCGATATACATGCCGGGGCGTTTGCGCACCGCATCGAGGCCCTTCAGAACCTTGATGGAATCTGCGCCATATTCGGTGCTTACGCCGTTTTCCGTCGCGGATGTATCGCTCATTCTGTTGAGATTTTCCCTGTTGTCGTAAAGCTGCGGCGCGCCTTGCGAATCACCGGCTTTCTTCACTCTCGTATATAGGTTTTTTGAACCCACTTCCCAATGGCAAGCCCCTAAAACAAGGCATAAAACAGGGGATTATGACGCTTTTCCGTCGCCTTTGCCGCCATTTTCGAGAAGAGCCGATAGCCGGCCTATCTCTGCGCTGTCAAGGTTGCGAATCTGCCGGGCCAGCCGGTTGGCAAATTCGGTATATTCGGGGGGCAGGCCGGAGGTGTCGATCACGACGCGCGGGTCGGACGAGCGGGCGAGCAGGAACAGTTCCTCGGCCTCATCCCAGATGATGTTGAAATAACCGGCGATGCGCTGCAGCAGATCGAAGGTCGGCAAACCACGCTTTCCATGTTCGAGCGCCGAAAGATAGGCGGGAGAGACATTCAGCGCTTCCGCCATCTCCTTCTGCGAGACGCCCTTGCGCGCCCGTAGCCTGCGAACCGCCTCTCCGAAGGGTGTCATGGCCTCTCCCCATGCCGCCGCGACAGGCGAATGTAGAGCGCGCCCTCACCGCCATGATGCTGTGCGGCCGGCTCATAGGAGGAGATCAGGTAGCGAAATTCGGGCTTCGAGAACCAGAGCGGCACGGCCCGCTTCAGCGCGCCCTCGCTGCCCATCGAGCTGCCCTTGCCCGTGATCACGAGCACGTGGCGCATGCCGCGCTCGTGGGCGCGGATCAGGAAATCGAGAAGGATGGCATGAGCCTGGCTCTGCACCATCCCGTGCAGGTCGATCCGCGCTTCGAGCGCCAGCCGGCCCTTGGCGATCTTACGCTTGACCGGCTTTTCCAGCGGATGATGCACCCCGGCCGATGGCTTCGCCGTTGACGGTGCTGTCGGCTGTGGCGGCATGAGTGTGGCGGGCGTCTGCTTTTCCTGTTCCCGTTCAGCCGCCGCTTCGGCTTCGGCAAGAAAAGCATCAAGTTCGGTCAACGCCCCCGCCTTGCCGGGCATCGGCCGCGTGCTGCGGGCAACCTTGCCCCAGAGGATCCTCTCATCCGCGCTCAGCTTGCGATCCCTGGCCATCAGTCGAATCTTCCGGCGGCGGCATTGGGAATGAGGATGGCGAAATCGGCGTCATTGCGAACGGTGCCGGCACTTTCTCCGGCCATATCCCCCGAGCCGGTGAAGATATCACCCCGCGCCGGCCCGATGATCGCCGAGCCGGTATCGAGCGCCAGCATCAGCCGGCTGAACGGCCGGCCCTGGTCGAGATGGGTGAGGCTTTTGGCGTGAATGAAAAACGGAAAGCCGAAGGTATGGATCATCCGGTCGACCGCAAGCGAGCGCCCGGCGAGAAGCGGCACCTTGGCGGCCGCGATCGGACCTGCCTGCGGATCGGCAACCGGCGCTTCACGGAAAAAAATATAAGAGCGGTTATGCCATAACACCTCGTCGACGCGCTCGGGATTGCGCGCCAGCCAGGCACGGATCGCCTGCATCGAAATCTCCGCCCGGTCCATCTCCCCGCGCTCGATCAGCAGCTTACCGATCGCCGAGAAAGCATGGCCGGCCTTCGCCGCATAGGTGATGCGGCCGATACGACCATCCTTATAACGCAGGCGGGCAGCACCCTGCACATGAACGAAGAAGACATCGACCTTCGACTTCGCCCAGGCAATTTCGAGGCCGCGGCCTTCGAGAAAACCCTGATCGATGGCGCGGCGGTCCGGATAGGCCGCGACGCGGCCGTCATGCAGACGGCCAAAAGCATAGGCCTTGTCCAACTCGACGGGACGATTGGCGTCGTCGAGATCGATCAGATCGTCCGGGCGCCTGTAGAAAGGAAAACGGAAAATTTCGTCCGGCCGCTCCGACACGTCGATATCAGGTTCGTAGAAGGCGGTGACGAAGCCGGAATTGCCATCCTTGCGGCGAATCAGAAAGGGCCGACAGTGCGTCTCGAAAAAGGCGCGCGCCGATGCCGGAGATGACGGCGTGAAATCTTCGGCGGCGGCGAGAAGCGGAAGCAGGTCTTCCGAGCTCAGGCCAAGCGATCCGGTGCGGTACGGTTTGACATCGGTGATCTGCCGCCGGCAGCTTCGCATGACTTCAAAAAGGCCGCAGGGATCATCATCCTTCCAGCCTTCCAAAGTGTCGAAGTTTATGGCCTGCAGGACGAAGTCCGATGCGTGGTCACTCATGTTCCGATTCGGTCGCCACGAGTTTCCAGTTCGGATCGCGCGAACGTGTGTCGCGGGCAAAGGTCCAGAGGTCGTTGACCTCGGCGACGTTTTCGGCGTCGCCTTCGATCAGCACATCCGCCTTGTCGTAGGTGGCCGATATCAGTTGGCTGACGATGCGCACGGTGATCTGCGCTTCGCTTCCCTTCGTCTCCGCATGGATGATTTCGGCCTTGTCGATGCCGACGAAAGTGGACTTCACCTTCTCGCCCCGGGCTTCGCGCTCGCCGATCGCCGCATCGAACCCGTCATAGACTTCGCGAGACAGCAAGTTCTTCAGCGTTTTCCGGTCGCCATCGGCATAGGCCATGACGATCATCTCGTAAGCCATGCGGGCGCCGTTCAGAAACTCCTTCGGGCTGAAGGCGGGATCGGCCTTGTTCAGCGCGCGCAGCGATTCGTTGAGCGGCGTTCCGGGTGCCGCGAAAGCATCGATGGCGGCGAAGCGATCCTCGTCCTCCGTCGTCGCATCGCGCCGCGGCAGAGTCACGACCTTGCCGGCATCGGCGGCTTCAGCCGGAGCCGCATCCCGCGGCGTATAGAGATCGCGCGGCGGCTTCTCATTTCCTGTGCGGCGCCCGAGCACGGAGCGGAGCTGAAAGAAAATCAGCACAGCCGCCACCAGGAAAAATAATGTGATGAAGTCGTTCGAACTCATATCGTATCGCAGCCGCCGTTAACATCTCTGATTTGTACTCCCATATAGTCTGCCTATACAGATGATTCAAATGATGGCTGGCATCTTCGCCAGCGCCAAGAGGAGACCGGCGAGCCCGGGACATGACCGACATGCGTTTTTCGATCCTGCCAGCCTTCATTCTGCTGCTGCCGCTCGCCGAAATTGCCGGTTTCGTCGTCGTCGGCCGGGCTATCGGATTGTGGCTGACGCTCGCGCTCGTCATGCTGGGTTTCGTTATCGGCGTGGTCCTGCTGCGCCGGCAGGGCATTGGTATTTTGCGCCGCATGTCGAGTGAAGGACGAAACGGGGTGATGCCGGGCCGCGACCTGCTGCGGCCGGCCATGAATGTCATCGCCTCGCTGCTCCTGATCATTCCCGGCTTCCTCACGGATATCATTGCGATCCTTATTCTCATTCCGCCGGTGCGCGATCTCGTCTGGCGGGCGATCGCCAAACGCTTCGTCGTCGTCAATGCCAAGGGCGGTTTTTCCTCCGCTCCGCAACCCGATTTCCGCGACCGCAAGCCGAATTCGAAGGTGGTCGATCTCGACGAAGAGGACTATCATAGAGAGCCGGATCGCAACTCGCCGTGGTCCGGCAAACATCTCGGCGATTGAGGCACTGCGGCTGATCAACCGCGCCAAGCGCCCAGGGTTGTAAGCCCTTCCCTGAAATGTTAGATGGCGGCACCATTCCCATGCCCCTCGAGGAAAAGCCAATGGCAGACGATAACAACAGCAACGGTGCGACCAACCCCACCCTTTCGATCCTTGCGCAATATACCAAGGATCTTTCCTTCGAAAATCCGGGTGCGCCGCGTTCGCTGCAGGCCCGCGACAAGGCACCGACGATCAACATCAATGTGAACGTCAACGCCAACCCGCTTTCCGATACGGATTTCGATGTCGTGCTGTCGCTGAATGCCGAGGCCAAGGACGGCGACAAGACGGTTTTCCATACCGAACTCACCTATGGCGGCGTCTTCCGCGTTGCCGGTTTCCCGCAAGAACACATGCTGCCGGTTCTCTTCATCGAGTGCCCGCGCATGCTCTTCCCCTTCGCCCGTCAGATCATTGCCGACGTCACCCGCAACGGTGGTTTCCCGCCGCTGATGATCGACCCGATCGACTTCACGCAAATGTTCGCTCAGCGCGTTGCCGAAGAACAGGCCCGCGCCAAGGTTCAGGCCGTTCCGAACTGATCGGCTCTTTCTTGTCTGAAATGCGGATGCCCGGGCTGGTCCCGGGCATTTTCAATTGAGGACCGGTTTAATCGAGGTTGGCGTATTTCGCCCAGACGCTTTTTTCACCGAGCTTGGCGACGAGCGCCTCATGCGCCTGCTCCTCGATTTGGCTAAGGCGCGGCGCGAGCGACCGGGGCCGATCGAGCACTGCGGCAATCACCACATCGTCTTCCATCGCCATGTCACCGCGAGCTGCCTGGTTGGATTTGCCGGCCATGCCGAGTCCGAGGGCTGYCTGTCTGCCACCGATCATCTCGATATAGACTTCGGCAAGCAATTCGGAGTCGAGCAGCGCGCCGTGTTTGGTGCGGTGCGAGTTATCGATGCCGTAGCGCCGGCAGAGCGCATCGAGCGAATTCGGTCCCATCGGGTGTTTGCGCCGCGCCATCGACAGGGTGTCGAGCACCCTTTCCGGCAGGATTGGCGGCAAACCGATTCGCGCGAATTCCGCGTTGATGAAGCCCATATCGAAGGTGGCGTTATGCGCAATCCACTTCGCATCGCCGAAGAAGGTAAGGATTTGTTCGGCAACCTCCCCGAAAGGCTTCTTGTCCTTCAGGAATTCATCGGTGATGCCGTGCACGGCGAGCGCATCCGGATGAACTTTCTGATCTCCAGGATTGATGAAGATATGGATCGTGTTGCCTGTGGGAAAATGATTGAAGAGCTCGATGCCGCCGATTTCGATAATGCGGTCGGCGCGGTTGTCGAGGCCGGTGGTTTCCGTATCGAAGATGATCTCACGCATTCCGGAAATCTCCTTTGGCAATCCGCGTTTTCAGGTCGGCGACGATATCGAGCACCCGTTCCCTCGTCACCGCGACACTATGACTGGTGTCGATCAGATAATCGGCCCGCCGCCGTTTTTCTGCGTCCGGCGTCTGGCGGGACAGAATCATGTTGAATTTTTCCTCGCTCATGTCTGGGCGCGCAAGCACCCTCTGGCGCTGAATCTGTGGATCAGTGCTGACGACGACGACGATATCCACTCTTGCCTCGGCGCCGGTTTCGAAAAGCAATGGAATATCGAGCAATACCATGTCGGCGCCGGTGGCGCGCTGTCGCTTCACAAATTCCCTCTCGCGTTTGCGAACCAGCGGATGGACGATCGCTTCCAGGCGTTTGAAGCCGTCAGGATGAAGAGCAAGCTGGCGGCCAAGTTCATGTCGGTCGACTGCTCCATCCTTCATCGTGCCGGGGAAGGCGGCATTCACCAGGGGTGCAGCCTCGCCGGCATAGAGATCGTGGACCACGGCATCCGAATCGTTCACCGGGATTCCGGCATCGGCGAAGAGCTTTGCCGCCGTCGATTTTCCCATTCCGATGGAGCCGGTGAGACCGATCTTCAGCATCAGTGTGCTTCCATATCCGCGATGATGAGGGCGCGCAGCGCCGCGTCGACGATGGGACGCTGGCCGAACCATCTCTCGAATCCGGGCACGGCCTGATGAAGCAGCATGCCGAGACCATCGACGATCGGAAATCCTTGCTCTTCCGCCTGTGCCAGGATCGGCGTCTTCAAGGGCACATAGACAATATCGGTGACGACGGCATCGGCCGCCAGAGGCGAGAAATCGAGTTGCGGCGCCGTCTCGCCGTCCATGCCAAGCGAGGTGGTATTGATGAAGAGGCCGGCGCCTTTCATCACTTCAGTAAGCGCCCCGGCCGGGTGGGCCTGAACACGCGGGCCAAAGCGATCCGCGAGTTCACGCGCGCGTTCGACGGTACGATTGACGACATGGATCTCCTTGAAACCACGATCGCGGACCGCCTGGATGATCGCCCGGCTGGCGCCGCCGGCGCCAAAGACGACGGCCGTGCCATGCCGGTCCCAGCCCGGATGGCGTTCGTCGAGATTGGCGATGAAGCCGCGACCGTCGGTATTCGTCGCATGTAGCGCACCATCCTCCAGCCAGAGCGTGTTCGCGGCGCCGAGCTCGTGCGATAACGCGTCCGGTTTGTCGGCGAGCCGGAACGCCAATTCCTTGTGGGGAATGGTGACGTTGCCTCCGGCAAAGCCGGAACTGCCGTCCTTCAGCGACTGAATGAAATCGGAAAAGGCCTCGGGTGCCACTTCATGAGCGCGGTAGCTGCCTGGCAGGCCGAGCGTCTTCAGCCAATGTCCGTGGATCAACGGCGAGCGCGAATGCTTGATGGGAAAGCCCGTGACAAACGCTTTCGGCCCGAATGTTTCACGTGAATCACCCATCGATCGCTCCGAGTTCTCGCAATTTTTGTAACAACGGCAGCATCGGCAGGCCAAGAATGGTGAAATAGTCACCCTCGATCTTTTCGAAGAGCTGGATGCCCTGCCCCTCCAATTGATAGGCGCCGACGCTGGAAAGCGCCTTTTCGCCAACCCGCGCCAGATGTCTGGCGATGAACTCCGCCGTCAGCGGCCGCATCGTCAGTTCCGCATGGGCGAGATGTTCCCACAAGACCACGCCATCGCTGACGATGGCGACAGCGCTGTTCAACCGATGGGTTACACCCGAAAGGGCTTGAAGATGACTGGCTGCGTCGGCCATGTCCTTCGGCTTATGGAAGACGCGGTCACCGAGCGACATCGTTTGATCCGAACCGATGACCAGGCTATCCGGAAAACGGCTACTCACTTCCTCGGCCTTGGCCCTGGCCAGAACGAGGGCCACGGCATCAGGCCTAACGCCGGCTCTTTCCAGCGGCGCTTCGACGGCTCGTTCATCGATCCTTGCGGCATGCGCCTCGAAGGCCAGACCTGCATTTTGCATCAGCATCCGGCGAAAGGGACTCGACGATGCAAGGATGAGTTTTGGCGTCATGGGTTCCTCGGAGTGCCGGCTTTTCGTCAGCGCTTAGCGCAGCTTCGGGCGCAGGGCAACGATCGCCGCGGCTGTTTCCTCGATTGAGCGGCGGGTGACGTCGATCAGCGGCCAGTTGTGACGGGCGCAAAGCGAGCGGGCATATTTCAGCTCCTCCGAGATCGCGGCACGATCGGTGTAGTGTTCGCGGTCGAAACCCTGCGTCACCCCGAGCACACGATTTTCCCGCACCTGGGAAATGCGGTCGGTGGTGGCGATCAGGCAGACGATCAGCGGTTTGCTCGCGACAAAGAGGCTCTCCGGCAATGGCACGCCATAGACGATCGGAATGTTCGCGGTCTTGATGCCTCGGTTGGCGAGGTAGATGCTGGTCGGTGTTTTCGACGTACGGCTGATTCCGATGATCACGACATCGGCGTCATTGTAGTCGTCGGGCATCTGACCGTCATCGTGATCCATGGTGAAATTCAGCGCTTCGATGCGCGCGAAGTAGCCGGCATTCATCACATGCTGGGCGCCGACCCGACGGCGCGACGGGGCCCCGAGGTAGATCTGGAAGGCATTCATCACCGGCTCCAGCACATTCACGGAGGCGACGCCCATCTCGATGCAGCGCTCATCGATCAGGCTTGCAAGCTCCCGGTCGACAATGGTGTAGAGCACGATGCCGGGGGCGTCATCGATCGCCTGCAGAACCGGCAGCAGCTGCTTGCGATTGCGGATCAGCGGATAGACATGCTCGATCGGTTGCGCCGATCTGAATTGCGCTGACGCGGCGCGCCCGGCGGAGATCAGAGTCTCTCCCGTTGAGTCAGAAATCAGATGCAGATGAAAGAAGTTCGTTCTGTTCTCCACGCTATTTTCCGCTGCCTGTTGAAAAGACTGGATGAAACAGAGCTACGGCGGCGAGGCAGTCTCCGGCAAGGGAAAACATGCCTCTTTATCCACATTTCGGATTCTGCCGATCGGTTTTGGTTGGCCCTGTGGACGACGGGGAAGGGCTAGGCTTCTTGAATGCTCGTCCACAGCCTATCCACAGCTATGAAAAAAATTGCCGAGCTGGAAGGATTTGGAATCATTTTCGGATTCGGCTTCTCCCCGAAATTTGGACGAGATCGACCAATCTTTCCGATGTTCTTTTGCAGCCGCGCGACAAATGGCATCGGCGGTGGATGGATTTTAATCCTTGATAGTCACCGACTCTAAGAAATAGAAACCTTTTAAAATATCTTTGTTTTTTTATAGGGAAGAAGCGCTTGAGCGATACGCGCCGAAAGATCATGAGGGTTTTGAGTGGCGAGAGCCTCTCCCCTCCTCCTCTCTGGCTGATGAGACAGGCAGGACGTTATCTCCCGGAATATCGGGAGACGCGGGCAAAGGCCGGGAGTTTTCTCGATCTCTGCTACACGCCTGACCACGCCGTCGAAGTGACATTGCAGCCGATCCGCCGCTATGGCTTCGATGCCGCCATTCTGTTTTCCGATATCCTGGTCATTCCCGATGCAATGAAGCGGAATGTCCGGTTCACCGAGGGCCGTGGTCCGGAGATGGATCCCATCGATGAAGCCGGTATCGGCAGATTGAATGGCGAAGAGGTTGTCGATTATCTCAGGCCGGTTCTGGAAACGGTGCGGCGGCTGCGGGAGGAGTTGCCAGTCGAGACGACGCTGCTCGGCTTCTGTGGCGCGCCATGGACGGTTGCGACCTACATGATTGCCGGTCACGGCACGCCGGATCAGGCCCCTGCCCGTCTTTTCGCCTACAGGCATCCCCGCGCCTTCGAGCATCTGCTGATGCTGCTTGCCGACGTATCGGCCGATTATCTCGTCGCCCAGATCGATGCCGGCGCCGATGCCGTGCAGATCTTCGATTCCTGGGCTGGTGTTCTCGGAGAGAAGGAATTCGAGGCGTTTGCGATCAGGCCGGTTGCGCGGATGATCGCTTCGGTCAAATCGCAACGGCCACATGCTCGCATCATCGCTTTTGCCAAGGGCGCCGGTTATCAGCTCAAGACCTATCGCCAGAAGACGGGCGCAGATGCAATCGGCCTCGACTGGTCGGTCCCGCTGGCCTTTGCAGCCGAACTTCAAAAGGATGGACCGGTTCAGGGCAACCTCGATCCGATGCGCGTCGTTGCCGGCGGCCGGGCGTTGGAAGACGGCATCGACGATATTCTGCAGCAGCTCGGCAATGGTCCGCTGATTTTCAATCTCGGTCATGGCATTACGCCGCAGGCTGACCCCGAGCATGTGCGTCTGCTGGTCGATCGCGTGCGAAGTGGGCGCGTACGAGGCGGGGCGTGACGATGGAAAAACAGACCGACCGGAGATCTGGCGCTTACGCCCGGCGTCGGGCTCATTTTGCGCTGGTTTTCTTCGCGCTGATGGCGATCGGGCTTTTTGCCTGGAACCCCGATAATCTCTACCTCTGGATCAAGGCACTGCACATTATCGCGGTCATTTCCTGGATGGCCGGATTGTTCTACATGCCGCGGCTGTTCATCTATCACACCGATGCCGAGCCCGGCTCGGTGCAATCGGAAACCTTCAAGGTGATGGAGCGCCGGCTACTTCGAATCATCATGACCCCGGCGATGATGTTGACGTGGATTTTCGGCCTCTATCTCGCCTGGTCGGTTTATGGATTCCAGGGCGGCTGGCTGCATGCCAAGATCGGTCTCGTTGTGTTGCTCACCGGTGTTCATATGTTCTTCAGCCGCGCCGTCAGAGCGTTCGAGCGGGATGAAAATCGCCGCTCGGCGCGCTATTGGCGGTTCATGAACGAGGCGCCGACCGTGCTGATGATCGTGATCGTCATCCTCGTCGTGGTGAAGCCGTTCTGAAGAAAATCGCCCTCTGGGTTAAATTTGCTTCATTTTAAGCAGCCCTCTTGCGGCAGCGATTGCGAGTCGCTATTTTCCGCGCATCTCATCTACGTGGCATGTGTGTAGAGTTCAGTCGTCTGCGAGCCCTTTCGCGGTACCGAATACGACCCAACATCGCCTTTCCCCTTTGAAATTGAAAAGAGTATTGGTCACTTCATGGCTGAAATGAAGCTTCAGGAACTTAAGAGTAAATCCCCGACGGATCTGCTGGCATTTGCCGAATCGCTCGAGGTCGAGAATGCAAGCACGATGCGCAAGCAGGAGCTGATGTTTGCGATCCTCAAGATGCTTGCCAGCCAGGATGTCGAAATCATCGGTGAAGGCGTCGTCGAAGTGCTGCAGGACGGTTTCGGCTTCCTGCGTTCGGCCAATGCGAACTACCTGCCGGGCCCGGACGATATTTACATCTCCCCATCGCAGATCCGCCGGTTTTCGCTGAAAACCGGCGATACGGTCGAGGGCCCGATCCGTGGACCGAAGGAAGGCGAGCGCTATTTCGCGCTGCTCAAGGTCAACACCATCAATTTCGACGATCCGGAAAAGATCCGTCACAAGGTTCACTTCGACAATCTGACGCCGCTCTATCCGAACGAGCGCTTCAAGATGGAACTTGATATTCCCACCACCAAGGATCTGTCGCCGCGCGTGATCGACCTGGTGGCGCCGCTCGGCAAGGGCCAGCGTGGATTGATCGTCGCGCCGCCGCGTACCGGTAAAACCGTGTTGCTGCAGAACATCGCGCATTCGATCACCGCCAACCATCCGGAGTGCTATCTCATCGTCCTGCTGATCGATGAACGCCCCGAAGAAGTGACCGATATGCAGCGTTCGGTTCGCGGCGAGGTTATCTCCTCGACCTTCGACGAACCGGCCGTGCGTCACGTGCAGGTGGCCGAGATGGTCATCGAGAAAGCCAAGCGTCTTGTCGAACACGGACGCGACGTTGTCATCCTGCTCGATTCGATCACGCGCCTGGGCCGTGCCTATAACACCGTCGTTCCCTCGTCAGGCAAGGTCCTGACCGGCGGTGTGGACGCTAACGCTCTGCAGCGGCCGAAGCGTTTCTTCGGTGCGGCGCGCAATATCGAGGAAGGCGGCTCGTTGACGATCATCGCGACCGCGCTGATCGATACTGGTA
>NZ_JBFUAY010000129.1:0-13886 GCF_056406015.1 Rhizobium sp. P1_E1
GTGTTCGCCTCGTCCCCATAGGTCTGGCCGATATAACGCACACCGCCGCCGAGCGTCAGGTCGCCGCGCTTTCCGTCTCCCGGGACCGTGTAGTCGAGCCAGGCCGATGCCAGATGCCGCGGCACGCGCGAGGGCCGGTTGCCGATATTGCCGCCGGTTCCGTCCTCGCGGATTTCGGCATCCCAATAAGAATAGGCAAGTGTGAGATTGACCCGGTCGTTGATGGCGGCTTTGCCTTCCAGCTCGATGCCACGCACGCCGACCTTGCCGATCTGCTCCTGAACGAGGGGGCTGACCGAGCTCGGCACGTTCGTTTGCGTGAGATCGAAGAGCGCTACCGTGAAGAGGCCATCGAATCCGTCGGGCTTGTATTTGAGGCCGATTTCGTATTGTTGGCCTTCCTGGGGCTTCAACGTGCCCGTCACCGTATATCCGTTTGCAGTCTGTGCTACGAGCGGCTGGAAGCTTTCCGAATAATTGGCATAGGCCGCGAGGTTCGGATTGAATTTATAGGTCAAGCCGAAGCGTTTGGTGAAGGCCGATGCCGTATCGTCGTCCCTCGTGCCGCTGTCGAGATAATCGGCCGTCGTATGAACATGGTCCCATCGTCCTCCGATCGTCGCGATCCATCGGTCGTCGAAGGTCAGTTGCTCCTGCGCATAAATCCCGACCGCCTGCTGCTTGACGCGCCAGTTCACGTACGGCCCGAGATTGATGCAGGAGAGGCCGCAATAGACGGGATCGTTGATATCGATCGGCCCGKCCGTTCCGAACAGGATATTCTCGCGCGTATTGTCATTGGTGTAATCGACGCCGACCAGCGTCTTGCTGTCGATCCCGTTCCATGTCGCATCATATTGCAACTGATTGTCGATGGCATAACGGTTGGACATGCCGTCGACCGAAAACGCCGTTCGATCGGCGGTCGGATCCAGCGATGCGCCATAGACTTCGGCATAGTCGAGCTCGAGATGCGTATAGCGGGCATTCGAGCGGAAGGTCAGGTTTTCATTGATCTCGTGTTCGAACTGATAGCCGATGTCGGCCTGCTCCGTATTGAAGCGATTGAAGTCCGGCTCGCCGAGGAAGGTGTTGATATCGATATTGGCGCCGGTCGGAAGGCCGCGCGCGCCCGTTCCATCGCGTTTGTAATAATCGGTCAGAATGGTGAACGAGGTCCCTTCTTCCGGCTTGATCGTCAGTGCCGGTGCAATGTAGGTGCGGTCGTCGTTCGAATAATCCCAGCCTTGGTCGCCGTCCTTGGCAAGTGCGGTAAGCCGGTAGCTCCACACGCCATCGGGATCAATCGGCCCGCCGAAATCCGCGCCCACTTCCTTGGTGCCATCACCATAAGAGGTGTAAACTTCGCCATGCTTCTCATCCAACGGCCGCTTGGTGATCGCATTGACCAGTCCTCCCGGACCGTTGAGGCCAAAGAGGGTCGAAGTCGATCCCTTCAGGACCTCGACGCGCTGAAGACCATAGGGTTCAAGGCGGCTGGCAGTGAACCACGCGGGGATACGCGCCGCCAGTCCATCCCGATAGGTGCCGAGTGCCGTCTGATCAAAGCCGCGAATTCTTATGTAGTCATACCGGTCGTCGTTGCCGAACTCATCCGAAAAGACGCCGGCAGTATAAGCGACCGCCTGCTGAAGATTGTCCACATGACGCTCTTCCAACTCCTTTTGCGTCACTACCGACACGGATGCCGGTACATCGATGACCGGAGTGTCTGTTTTGGTACCGGTAGCGGTATCCTTGGCAACGATGGTGCGATCAGGACCAACCACACGATCCGACTTGCCCGTTATGACGATCGGCGCCAATTGCGTCGCCTCTTCGGCCGAATTGTCTTGTGCCCAGCCTGCCGACCCGAACGACACCGTTATTAAAGCGCTGCTCGCAACCAATCGGCTTGTGAACATGCGCAACTTTCCCTGTAGTCCCACTGTCATACTATCCCCTGTCAGACCAATAACGGGCAGTGTGACGGCCGCCCCTCCGGCCACTGCTAAAGTCCGTTTACAAAAACAGGAGAATTGGAGTCAACTTAATAGTCACGCTTTTGTGACCATCTTTGCACCCGGTCGGGACCATGAGGTTTAGGGGCAACACGCCGCAGTCTCAATCGGGCTTGCGGGCGGGCAAAGAAGCGGCAACAGACCCGCACAAGCTTCAATTGGAAGGATCGGCAACGGGATGGTTTGAGATGGACCATTCCGATCTAAAACCGCTTCCGAAAGATGCAAACTAGCCCGATGATCAATACAAGCTTCGAGGAGTCCTGTGCGCGGGTTCGTCGTATAATCGTCGACACCGCGTTTCGGTGCGGACAGTCGGCGCACATCGGCGGTAGCCTGAGCATGGTAGAACTGCTGAATACACTCTTCACCGACGTGCTTTCGCATCGACCCCATGAACCTCAATGGGACGGTCGCGACATCTTCATTCTTAGCAAGGGTCATGCAGTGCTTGGCTATCTAGCGGTGCTGCATCACTTCGGCTATTTCGACGCCGAAAAGCTTGCGACCTTTCAGACGAACGGCAGCGATCTGATCGCTCACCCGGTAAAGAAGGTCGCGCTCGGCATCGAAAGTTCCAACGGCAGCTTGGGCCAGGGCCTTGCCTATGGCATGGGCATCGCACTTGGTATGCGCAAGCGCAAACAAGACCGTCGTGTTTATGTGCTTCTCGGCGACGGCGAATGCAATGAAGGATCCGTCTGGGAGAGCGCTGCTTCCGCTTCGGAAATGGGCGTCGGCAACCTTACCGCGATCATTGATGAGAACGGGTTCCGCAACGACGGGCCGAATGCCACCTATACCAATAGAATTGCATTGACGAACATCTGGCGAGCTTTCGGCTGGAACGTCATTAATGTCGATGGCCACGATCACCATCAGATCCTGTCGGCCCTCCAGCAGGCAAAGCAGGTCGCGGATATGCCGACAGCCATCGTCGCCCGCACCGTGAAGGGCAGGGGATTGCCGTTCATGGAGAACAACAACGATTGGCATCACAATCGCATCACCGGAACTATCTATGAAGAGTGCCTGAAGGCGCTCGGCGAGAGCACTGGGTCGGAGCTGGAAACGGAAGGAGAATTCCGTGGTTGAGTTGTCGAGCCGCAATGCACGCACATGGTCGCGCATCGGGCCGCGGGCTGTTTATGGCCAGGCGCTGACAGCGCTTGCGACCGAAAACGAGAACATTATCGCCATGAGCGCCGATCTCGGCCGGTCTTCCGGTCTTGACCGCTTCTCCAAGGAATATCCGGAGCAATTCCTTAATACCGGTATTGCCGAACAGAACATGGTGGGCTGCGCTGCCGGTCTCGCTCGCATGGGGTTCGACGTGTTCGCCTCGACTTTTGCGCCCTTTGCTTCCATGCGGGCAAGCGAACAGGTACGCATGAACATGGGTTATATGGGCGAGCCGGTGAAGCTCGTTGCACTTGGTAGCGGCCTGGCGATGGCTTATCTCGGCAACTCCCATTTCGGCCTGGAGGATGTCGCGGTCATGCGTACTGTGCCGGGCCTGACGATCATATCGCCAGCCGACTGCTCGGAAATTTACAAGACGTTGGAGGCTTGTGTCGGCTTCGACCAACCGGTCTATATCCGCCTGACCGGCACGCCCAATGCACCGGTCGTCTATACGGAAGACTACACGTTCGAAATCGGCAAGGCCGTTTGGCTGACGCCGCCACGCGAGGTAATGCTGATCTCGAGCGGCACCACGGTCGGGCATTGCCTTCTGGCCGCTGAAAAGCTGAAAGAAGCCGATCTGGATGTCGGCGTCCTTAACATGCATACGATCAAGCCGCTGGATGCGGTCGCACTGGCCGACGTCGCCCGCCATGCCAGCACGGTTTTCGTCATCGAGGAGCACACGACAGTCGGCGGTCTCGGCAGCGCAATCCTTGATCACTACAATGCTTCGGGAATGCCGTTTCCGCGCATCGTTACGCACGGCATTCCGGATCGCTTCGTCGAGGCTGGTGACTATGCCTTCATGCTGAAGGCTGCGCGCTTGGATGGCGAGGGTATCGCCGGTTTCCTGCAGGAAAAGTTGTTGCAATAGGAAATCGAAGCATGAGTCTGGATCATTGGTACATCTACGGGGCAGGGGGCCTCGGCATTGAAACCATGGACATACTGCAATCGGCAATCCGCCGAGGCCAGCAGAAACCTCACCATTGTGCATTCATCGTCGATCATCCGACGGCGACGGAAGTGCTTGGGTTTCCGGTCGTCGCCGTGGGGGATCACTTTCCCGGCGCCAAAGTAACGATCGCAGTCGGTGAACCTTTTGCCCGAAAAGCTCTTCTCGAGAAGGTGGATGGGTTGGGCCTCGTGCTTCAATCGATCTTCTCCCCCGATGCCTTAATTTCTGAGTATGCGGAGATTGCCGACGGCGTGATCGTCGCGCCGCATGTCTCCATTCAGGCGACGGCAAAGATCGGTCGAAACGTTGCCGTCAATACGGCTTCGATCCTCGGCCACGACATTGTGGTAGAAGAAAACTGCGTCGTCTCATCCATGGTCAATCTGGGCGGCGGCACGCGAGTCGGGATGTTGAGTTATCTGGGCATGGGCGCACTCGTCAAGGAACGCGTGCAAATCGGACACTCTTCGATTGTCGGCATGGGCTCGGTCGTGCATATCGACATTCCGGATGAAGTCATTGCGCTGGGTAATCCCGCGCGCGTCGTTCGCAGGAACGCAGACAAAAAAGTGTTCAAGTAGGAGCAAGACATGAGCAACAAAGAAAAATAYGATGCCGCTTTCATCGAAACTTTCGGCATAGGCGCCGAGGATTTGAGCGACGGCCTCCAGTATCAGAGCATCCGCGCTTGGGACTCGGTTGGTCACATGGCGCTTATCGCCTCCCTTGAGGATACGTTCGACATCATGCTGGACATGGACGACGTGGTCGATTTCGGCTCGTACAAGACCGGCCTGAAGACGCTCGAGAAATACGGCGTGTCGTTCTGAATGTTCTGGCAAGGCCTCTCGGATGGCGCCGATGACAGGACGTTCCTGATCGCCGATGGACGCCGCTACAGCTACAACGACGTTTTCGAACTTGGAGATGCGCTATTCTCCAAGGCCGACAGGGCGATCGTACTGATTCTGTGCGATCGGTCGCCCGAAGCAGTTGCGGCTTATCTGGGAGCCTTGCGCAAAGGCCTCGTGCCCATGTTGGTCGACGGTGAATTGACCCGTCACTCGCTGGAACGCACCATTGGAGCCTATACCCCCCGTTACATCGTCGCCCCCGCARAGATGACGCTGGAAGACTACGCGCCAAACGGGCGATTGGGTACAAAGGCTCTGTTCGAGCGATCGTCGCTCGTCAACACATCGCTGCATCAAGATCTTGCCTTGCTCATCCCCACTTCGGGTTCGACAGGCGACCCCAAATGCGTGCGACTAACTGCCAACAATATCGATGCCTGCACGCGTTCGATCGTCGAATATCTCGGCATGACCGGGGAACGCATTACGGTCAGCCTTCTGCCGTTTCACTACTCCTACGGGCTTTCCGTTCTCCACAATACGATATTCGCGCGCGCCTGCATGGTGTTGACTGATAAGTCCATCCTCGACAGGAGCATTTGGCAAATGATCGAAGAGGAGAGGGTTACCGATCTTGCCGGAGTGCCTTTCACATTCGAAACATTGCGGCGCATTCGCCTGAGCGAGGCCTGCCTCGGCAATCTCGTCTGCGTGACGCAGGCCGGCGGGCGCCTGGCACCGGAACTGACTCGCCATTTCTGGCAGTATTTCGCCGATCACGGCGTGCGCTATTTCACCATGTATGGCCAGACCGAGGCTGCCCCGCGCATTTCCTACGTTCCCCCCGGCCAGGCGATGGAGAAGCTTGGAAGCGTCGGCATTCCGGTGCCCGGCGGTCGAGCTTTGATCGCGGAAACGGGCGAGGCGATCGGCGAAGGTGAGCTGCTGTATGTCGGCCCGAACGTGTCGATGGGGTATGCGAGCTCCGCTCAAGACCTTGAAAAGGGCGACGAATTCCAGGGTAAACTTTATACCGGTGACTATGCCAAAATCGATAAGGACGGGTTCATCACAATCGTGGGCCGTAAGAAACGCTTCATCAAACTGCACGGAATTTCAGTCAATCTCGATCATGYGGAGTCAGTGCTGAAGTCCGGCGGGCTTGATTGCATCGTGATCGGTGCCGAAAACCGGCTGATTGTCTGCATCGGGGAGCCGGACGCGGAGCGAGCGCAGATGGCGTTGAAGGATAACTTCAACTTCCACCCGTCCGTTGCAAGGGTTGTTGTCTCCGAAACCCTACCGCTAACCTCCGCCGGAAAGCCGGACTACGTTACGCTGTCCGAGCGTTTCCTGTAGAATCTCTGCGAAATCAAAGGCGGCAGAGCCGTATCTGTCTTGCACAGCCTATCGGCTCTAAAGCTTCGCCAGCATGGCCTGCAATTCGACGATCCGAGCCATCAATTGCGGATAAGCGTTCTGCCAGTAGCCGTAGTGGTTGAGCAGACGGCGCATTGAGGCCGGCAGGTCCTCTCTTGACATATAGCCCTTTTCGAAGGCCATCTTCATCACTTCCTCATAGTAAAGAATGCCGTTGATGAAGAGCGGATTGATCTCGTGATTTGAGGTCGAATTGGCATGCTGGCGGAAATAGGAAAGCGGATGCGGATGTCCGATGATCGGGCCGCGTTTGGCAAGATCGATCCATGCCGATAGATCAAGGATGCCGCGGAAGATCCCGTCCTCATCGACCCGAAATAGGCGGAATGCGCCGTTCTCGTCGAAGCAATCTTCCTTTCGGAACATCACGCTTGAGAACTCGCCAATCAGGTTCATGTGATTGACAGCCGTCACACGGATGAAGGCGCCGCCGTCGATGACCTTTGTCTCGTCGGCGATGCCGAAGTGATTGACCAGCGACGTGATGCGGTTTTTCCCATCGATCAGGTAACGTGGCGAAAAGGCGAGCCTCGTGCCGAGATGACGGCTCTCCTCCAGTGTCTCGAACAGGAACTGAACGCAGAATGGGTTGAGAATGTCATCATCGAATAGAAACTTGATGTATTCGCCGTTCGCAAGATTGGCCAGCCGGATGACATTGGAAAACTCGCTCGGCTTCGGATTGCGGCTATAGGAGAGATGTTGCTGATATCGCTCGCAGATATTTGCGATTGCATCCGTTGGACAATCGTCTGAAACGATAATCTCCGTATCGCCATAGCTTTGCCCGATGGCACTCTTCAAGGCTTGCTCAAAGAAATCCGGCTTGTAGGCGGGGATGCAGATCGATACTCGGGGCATTGCTACGTCCTTTTTGCGGTTGTCTCGCCCGTGAGCGGTTGGAAGTGGCATGATGCTGGCGCGGCTGCGGTTTCGGCGCGCGCAGTTCCACAGCACGAGATTCAATGTCGGATGAAATCGATGCGTCGCCACGGTCGATGGGGCGGTAGGGCAGCACGTTCAAATGCCCTGATTTCCTGCAGTCGTTGTCCGCTCAAAGCGCTTGTTGTCGAAGAGCAGCTAGCTGCGGCATTTTCCACGGGCGCCTCATTGACGACGATACGGCGACCACTCGAAGCGTGTGAGATCATCAGGCGGACTGCATCTTTCGAAAGCGATTTCTGTGCGGAAACGGCCCATCTCAAACCATCTCGCCGCCGACTTTTCCAATTCAACCTTGTGCGAGTCTATTGCCCTCTTGCTCGCCGCCGCGCACCCCGCGCGCAAGCCACGAGAAAGCTAAACCACCTAGTCTGCGGAGACAATCAAGGCCCGGTTTCCACCTTGTGGCATATGTCGTGGTATGGAGCAGTGAAATGACGGCGAACGAGCTACCCATTGTTCCAGTAACGAAGCCGCTCCTTCCCGATCTCGCAACGTTCCTGAACGAAATCAATTTGTTGACTGAGCACCACAAGGCGTATTGCGATCTTTACGGMCATTATGTGCACACGATGTTCGGCGATCGCGTGGCGACTTCGCTCGCCGAAACGCCCTATCTGCCGGTCCGTGCCTTCAAGAATTTCGACCTGAAAAGCGTCCCCGATAGTGAGGTCGTCAAAATCATGACCTCCTCCGGCACGACCGGGCAGGTTTCCAGGATCTATCTCGACAAGGAAACATCACAGGCACAATCGCGCAAGCTCGTCGAGGTTTTCTCGATCGCCTTCTCGAAAAGCCGCTTCCCGATGCTTGTCATCGATGCGGAGAACACTGTTGCCGATCGTCGGAAATTTTCCGCGCGCACGGCAGCGATCAATGGTTTCAGCATGTTCTCAAGAGGACGCGATTTCGCGCTCGACGACGAACTTTCCGTCGACATCGATCGCGTGCAGGCCTTCGCCGAAAGCAATCGCGACAACCGCATCTTCATCTTCGGTTTCACCTCTATCATCTGGCTGAACTTTGTTCAGATGCTGCGCCGCCAGAACGTGCGGCTCAATCTGTCAAACAGCTTCCTGCTGCATGGCGGCGGATGGAAGAAACTCGCCGACCAGAACATCTCGGATGCGATGTTCAAGGACGAGGTCCGCGAATGGACCGGCTGTACCGACATACGGAATTATTACGGCATGGTCGAGCAAACGGGTACGATCTTCATGGAGTGCGAACACGGCAATATGCATGCCGCACCCGGCTCGGATGCTCTCATTCGCGATACTTCGTCGCTCGATGCGCTCCCACACGGCCGGGAAGGCCTGATCCAGGTCTTCTCCTGCATCCAGAAGAGCTATCCGGGCCACTCGTTGCTGACTGAGGATGTCGGCTTCACCCTCGACGGCGCATCCTGTTCCTGTGGCAATCGAAACACGATCGTCAAAATCAATGGCCGGCTGCAGAAGGCGGAAATTCGAGGATGCAGTGATGCCTATAATTCGTGACGACAGGTTTGAAGCCGGCGACTGGCTGAAGCAATTCGATCTTTCGTCACGCCACGCTTTCTTCGATGAGCGGGTTGTCGATTTTCTGCATGAGCTTTCCCGCCGTCTGATGAAGGACAACGATGCCCGGCATTATCCGGACCTCGTTACCTTCGCCTATTTCTGCCGCAAGGCGAATTTGCGGACACTCTCGCAGCAATATCGAGATGCAGGATATCGCAGTGGATGGGGTACTGTGGCCCATATCGCGCCATCCAATATTCCCGTCAATTTCGCCTTCTCGTTGGTCTTCGGCATGCTGTCCGGCAATTCGAACATCGTGCGCATGCCGAGCAAGGCGTTTCCACAGAACGATATCTTCTTGCGGGCATTCGACGGCGCTGCAGCGTCGGAAACGTTCCGATCGATCGCAGTTGGCAATGTATTCATCCAGACGGTGCGCGGAAGTGCCAAGCTCAAGGAGATCGTTGCAGCGGTTGATGGGCTGACAGTTTGGGGAGGCGACGCGACTGTCGCCGAATTCCGCTCGCTGCCGAAGAAGCCGAAATCCGTGGAGCTTTATTTTCCGGACCGGACGTCATCGGCCGCGATCGACGCCAGCGCCTATTCCGCGCTAGAGGCGGAACAGAAGACGAAACTGGCGCGAGATTTCTTCAACGACACCTATCTGGTCGACCAGAATGCTTGCTCCTCGCCAAGTCTGATCTTCTGGCTCGGCGAGCCGGCCTCGATCGCGAAAGCCAAGATCGATTTCTGGCATCATCTCGACGAAGAGCTCCATCGCCAGGACTTTCATCTGGATACGGTCGCACGACTGGACAAGTTTCTCGACCTGATGGATGCAATACGCACGACCGGGGGAACCCTGGCGCTCAAGCGCTATTCGCCGGATATCTGGTGTATCGGCCAACCCCTGCCGAAGGAAACACGGCTGCGCTTCGGCCAGTTTGCAGAAATTGAAGTACAGGCGCCTTCCGATATCGCAGCGTTTCTTCGCCCGCAGGAACAGACCATGACCTATTTCGGACTGCAACCGCAGGCGCTCTTCCTCGCTCTCCAGTCGGGTTCTGCCAATCACGCCATCGACCGCATCGTCCCTATCGGCAAGGCTCTTGATATAAACCCCTTCTGGGATGGCAAGGACATTCTCTCGCTTCTATCCCGGCGTGTCGAAATCGTGGAAGGGCGCGAGAACGCAGCAATATCGGCAATGGCTTTAGCGAACTCCAAGAGCTGAGCGGTTCAGGAGATTGCTTCAAGCTGACCAGGAAAGGCTCTAGATCAATGCAGCCCTCTGTCCAGCCGCAGGATCTGCCCGGTCATCTTTGACGATGGGTCGGACACCAGATAGGCGACAAGTTCGGCCACGTCGGCCACTTCGACTACTCCCTGCAATGCCGAACGCTCGTCCAAGGCTGTTCTTGCTTTTTCGTCCATCTGGATAGCCATATCGGTCTCGACCACCGCGGGCGCAATGGCATTGACGCGAATTCCGAATGGCCCCAGCTCGGTCGCCATCACCTTTGTGGCGTGGATCAGCGCAGCTTTGCTGCCACCATAAGCGAGCGTTCCCGCGTCTGAAAGCAGTCCGGCAGTCGATGCGATATTGACGATGGAGCCGGCCTTCGCCCGCACCATTCTCTTCGCCACATATTGAGAAAACAGAATCTGATTGAAGTAATTGACGTCGAATATCCGTTTCAAATCCTCGAGCCGAGCCATCGAAAACAGCCCGCCGGCAGCGACACCAGCGCAATTCACCAGCGCATCGATGCGCTGGTATTGCCGGTGAAGTGCCTGTGCACATTCCTTCACCGAATTCGGGTCGGCAAGATCGAGCTGGAAGAAGCGGACATCGCCTTCATCCCCCGTCGGAAGTGCGGGAGACGGATGGCGACTGCAGGCAGCGACTAAAAAACCGTCACCGACCAGCTTCCGAACAACGGCGAGACCTATACCTCTGCTGCCGCCTGTTACGACCGCAACGCGTTCAGGATCGTTCGGCATCTGCAAGCCCTCCGCAATTGGCGATCACCGGTTCCAGGAGATCATAGTCGATATCGTCCATGACGGTCCGGTTCGGGAAAAGCGGAACCGGTTTGCCGGTGAGTGCCCTGGAGACGGCCGGCGTCGAAAAATAGAGGACCACCGCTTGCTCTGTGAAATGGTCGACCAGATCTGGTGCGCCACTTCGCAGCGCCTTGAGCAAGACATTGACGTCCTCAGGCCATGCGGCCTCCGTCTCCTTCAGAATTAATGCATCAATCTCGTCCAGACCGGCAAACCGCTCTACCAGGCGCGCGGCCGCAATTGTATCGAATGCCGGGACCGACCTTTCGGGCTCACCGGGAAACATCCTTGCCAGCAGTTTATAGGATGGTCTGTCTGACACGTTCATCGATGCGATCCGAAAGGAGAAGGGCAACTGCCTGAATGGTATTGGCAGGATTAACGCAGGAACCGGTGACGAAGACGCTGGAGTCGATGACGTACAGGTTGTCGGTATCGTGAACTTTTCCCGATGGATCGACGACGGAGTGCTGTGGATCGTCGCCCATCCGCGCGGTTCCGAGCAGATGCCAGCCGGTGTTGCGGACCGGGCCATAGGCCGAGCTTCTCACGGCTCCCGCCGCCGCCATGAGTTCGCGCCCGCGGGTCATGCCGTGCACCATCATCTTTTTCGTATTTTCGTGCAGCTTGTAGTGAACCTTGATGCCCGGATCTCCGAAACGATCCTGTCGTGTTTCGTCCAGCTCGATCCTATTCTCCACCTCCGGCAGATCTTCGCAGATGATCGCCACAACGAGTTGCTTGCCATAGAGCGCATCGAAATCGCCATAGATAGCGCTCCCGAAACGCAGCTTGCGTTTGCCGAGCGCAGACATCGCCGTCTCGACGGGGCCTGTGCCCCGCAACGCATGCATCATATAACCAAGCTTGTGTCCCGCCGCTTGCGAACGGTAAAACTGCAGGCTGTAAAGCATGCACCCCTGCGGGCCGGCGTCCGTATCCATCTGCTCGGCAAAGATGCCTTCCACATAACCAAGCGGATGGATCATCAGATTGTGGCCGACGAGACCCATCGTATTGCCGATCCCTGTCGGGCGCTCGGCGTTCCTCGAATTGAGGAGAATGCGCGGCGTACCGATAGCACTCGAAGCAAGGATGACGTTGTCGGCGTGAAACGCATGGCGCTCGCCTTTCGCGTCAAACCCCTCGACACCGTAGGCCACACCGTCCTTGACAAGGACGCGCGACACAGCGAATTCGGGAACAATCGTTAGTCCCTGCCTCAAGGCATCCGTCAGATAGGTATTGTCGGCAGTCGCCTTGGCCCCTTGCGGGCAGCCCGTATTACAAGGGCCAAGGTTGAGACAGGCACTGCGTCCGCCTTTGTCCCGAGTGGCGATTGCGGCAAAGYTTGGCCACCAGTGCCAGCGTTTTTCATTGAACCCCCGACCGAGCCGGGCGYCCGCCACGCCAAGCGGCACAGGAGGAAGCGCCTCCTCGATGTCCGGATAATAGGCATCGCCGACGAGACCTGACATGCCCATCTGCCGTTCGTTCAATGCGAAATACGGCATCAGTTCGGCATAGCTCAGCGGCCAGTCCTCACCGAGGCCTTCGGTGGTCTTCAACGAGAAATCGGGCTCAAGAAACCGTGGAAAATGACCGGAATACAACACCGTTGAACCACCGACAGCGTTGAAGTTGCATACCGCAATCGGGGAATCTGCGTCATCAACCGGGTAATCGAATCGGTTTTGCCGTTCCGCAATTGCTGGATTGAACTCCGTCTTCTTTCGGATCTCCCAGTCCGGGCCGGTGGATGGGTAACTGGAGGGCTCCATCCACGGGCCGCGGTCAAGGCACAACACCCGATATCCCTTCGACGTCAACCGCCAGGCCGCTGCCGCTCCCGCTGCCCCGGCTCCGACAATGATGAAGTGGAAACGGTCCATTACTTCGGAAGAAACTGCTCTAGGATTTCCGGTATCGTAATCAACATATCGGCCTCGCAAGCGATAGTGCCGTTGGTATAACCCGTCGCGTGACCCTTACATATACCGCGCCGCCAGCTGTCCACGTAAGCCTCGATCTGCAGGCACTCTCCCGGCAGAACTTCCTTGCGAAACCGCACCGTATGCTGAAGCGCATGAGTGACCATTCCCTTCAGCCCTTCCTGCGTGGTGATCGCGACCGTGAGCATCTGCGCCATCGCCTCAAGCTGCAGCGCGCCGGGCATGTTCGGACGGCCGGGAAAGTGAATGGGAAAATACCACTCGTTGTTGGAGAGGTTCTTGTAGCCCTTTGCATATTTACCTGGCTCGACATCGGTCACGCAGTCGATCATCAGGAAAGGATATCGATTTGGCTGATAATCCTTCAGCGCTTCCCCGCTCAACCTGAATCCCAATGTTCTCACTCCTGTCTGACAGCTAAATTWAGCATATTCGGCAGCACGATCCTGGATAAACAATGTTCATGGATCTGACTCGCGAAGTTAAGGCTTACTGCGACTTAGCAAGCCAACCCTGCCGCAGGCTTGCGCAGAAACCCCGCCCAACTTGCGCTGCAAAGGCGCCTATAGGATTGTTTCGCCAGCCAGTCTGGCTCTCATTGAGAACGGGTGGCGGCAAGAACAACGGGTTGTTAAAGCAAACGAACTCATGCTTCCAGAGTGCCGTCAGCTATACCGAAAATGCGATAACCGTCGATGTCATGGAGTGCAATGGTATGGCGGTGATAAGCAAAGCATATGACCGATTTTGCATAGCTTCCAGATATGCGCCTATTAGCGCATTGGCCCGAAAATCGGAATCGATTTTCGGGCTAAGGTAACTTAGGCAGCTCACGAAAGCTGGCTGAGGGTAAAGACAGAATGCTCGCTGGCGTTCGAGAAGCGGGGAATTTTACTCGCCCTTTCGCTTTCGCAGGACATAGCTGCTCTCGTACTCCGGCAATTGACCCAAAATGTCATAAC
>NZ_JBFUAY010000130.1:0-13691 GCF_056406015.1 Rhizobium sp. P1_E1
CGCTCGAATTCCGCTGAGTCTATGGTCTGTAAAGCGCACGATAGGTCCGATAGCCCTCGTTATAAACCGCCGCATTGTCGGGATTGGGCACGATACTTTCACCCTGGCTGACAAAGGCGGTTACACCGGACCAGTCCTCGGTCAGTCCGGCGCCGATCGCCGCTGCCCAGGCGACGCCGAGGCAGGAGCCGGGATGGCCGGTCAGACCTTGTAGCGGCTGCTGCAGCACATCGGAAACGATCTGCATCCAGATCCGGCTCTGCGATCCGCCGTCGGAGACGATGAACCGTGTCGTCGGGTGACCGATGTCGTTCAGGACGTCGATATGATGACGCAGCGCATAGGCATAGGCTTCCAGCATCGCCCGCCAGAGATGGCCGATATGATGCGACAGCGTCAGTCCCTCGATCAGTCCGCGCGCGCCGGCGTCGTGAATCGGTGTCTTCTCGCCGAGGAAGTAAGGCAGGATTGTCAGCCCGTCCGCGCCGGGCGCGCATTGCGCGGCCAACCGGTCGAGATAGCGGTGCACGGATATTCCCTCCGCCTTTGCCGCGATCTCCTCGTATTTGGCGAAGGTGCCGATAAACCAGTTGAGCCCCGAGCCGCCGGTCGACATGCAGCCGTTCGGCATATAGAGCCCTGGAACCAGATGATAATCGAGAAACATACGGGGATCGGGCCGCACGACATCGGTCGCCGTCAGAACATCCACTGCACCCCCGAATTTCAGCAGCACGTCGCCGGCCTTATTGATCCCCGCGCCGAAAGCCGACGCGATCATGTCGGCTGCCCCGCCGATGACAGGCGTTCCAACTGCAAGCCCCGTCGCCTTGGCGGCTTCGTCGGTCACATGGCCAAGCACCTCATGCGATACCGCCTTCCCAGGAATGGCCTCCCGCAGAATTCTGGCAAGCCCGATGAGTTCGTCGTCGAGATTGCCGGTATTAATATCGACGAAGCCCGCTTCCAGCGCCCAGTTCTGTTCGATTGCCTGCACGCCGGTCAGCTTCCAGTTGATGAAATCATAGGACCCCATAACGGTGGCAATGCGCTCGAAGACCATCGGCTCGTGCCGGGCGATCCAGCGCAGTTTTGCCGTCACCAGCTGCTGGTTGATGCCGTTTCCCGCCCGGCGGAGAAAATCCGTCTCATCCCACTCTCCCTTAAGTTCCTCGACTTCTTCGCCGCAACGCCCGTCGCTCTGCTGGATGCTGGCCCTCAGCACTTGGCCGGCGTCGTCAAGCAGCACGACGGCCGGCAGCATGCCCGTCACGCCAACGGCCGAGATTTGTCCGGCCTCAATGCCACTCGTTGCAAGCAGTTCCCTGGTAACCTCACAGACATTCGCCCACCATTCCGCCGGGTCTTCCTCGGCCCAGCCATGCTGCGGTGAATGAAGCGTCGAAGGCCGTGAGGTGAGCCCGAGCACGCGGTTCGGCAACTCGATCAAGATGCCGATGGTGGAGGTGGTGCCGATATCGAGGCCGAGCGTGATGGACATGGCGGTTCCGTTGTTCAACGCAGCGTCTCGACGGTCTCCATGAAGCGCTTTACACGGTCGCCGTCGACGGGGTTCCACGTATTGCCGTCCACCTTGAAATGTGTGCCGATGATGACACCGCTGGCAACGCTCAATATGTCGCGCACATTGTCCTTGTTCACGCCGGTATTGGCAAAGACTGGGACATCCTTGACGGTCTCGCAGACACGTCTCAGGTCTGATTGATCGACTGCCTGTCCAGTCAGCGGCCCGGAAACCAAGATGGCATCGGCGAGCGACGAGAATACTGCGCTCTTCGCTCTGAGTTCAATCGGCCGCTGGTCCAGCGAATGGGCAAATTCGGCGTTGATGTTGAAGAGCATCTTCATGTCGTCGCGGCCGAGACTGCGCCGCAGCCGCGCCGCCTTGGCGCAATCGGGCTGCCAGATCCCCATGTCGGAGGCAAAGACGCCGGTGAAGATCTCGCGAACGAAGCTCGCGCCAGTCACCGCGCCGATCGCAACGCTTGCCGAGGGATCCCAGAGATAGTTGACGCCGAACGGTACGGTCAGATGCGGCTTTACCCGCTCGACGATCGAGGTCATCGCCGCCAGTCCTTCCGGCGGCGCCTGGAAGACGTAGGGCCGGTCGTTCTCGTTACCAAACATGATGGCGTCGACACCGCCCGCTTGCAGTTTCTCGACATCGGAAAGCGCGTCGTCGACGAGCTTATTCAGCCCGCCGGCGACGTCATAGGCGGGCGAGCCGGGCAGGGCGCCGATATGCGCCATGGCGATGACCACTTTCTTCTTGACGCCGAAAAAGTCGAAGACCATGCGAAAACTCCCTGAAGCGCAATCGAGTGGACGGCATCCGCTGGAAGATCGGATGCGAAAGGGCAATCAAAGCAGTGGCTGCTGCTCGGGCGCGATGCGCACCTCGACGCCGGCAGTGGCGAGCGCATCGGCAAGGTCGGACGGCGGCATGGCATCGGTGATCAGCATGTCGAATTGCTGCAGCGGCGCGATATGCACCAGCGACATGCGCTTGAATTTGCTGGAATCGCAAAGCACCACCTTCTGTGTCGCGCGGCGCAGATAGACCCGTTTCATGTCGGTGTCTTCGAAGGAATAGTCGTAAATTCCCTGCGCCGTGATCCCGGACACGCCGACGAAGGCGATGTCGAACCAGAGTTCCTCGAATTGCAAGACGGCGGACTGGCTACTGATCGCCATTTCCTCGCCACGCATGCGCCCGCCCGGCAGGTAGACCTCGCCAGAGCCGGCGCCGAGCTGCATCGCGTTGCGCACGCTGTTGGTGAAGATCTTCGTATGCGGCTGGTTGAGCAGCAGGCCGGAGAGCAGATAGGTCGTGGTGCCGACGTCGAGCGCCAGGGTTCGCGCGCCGGCAGCAACGCCTGCGGCTGCCATCGCGATGGTTCGCTTCGAGGCGGCATTGCGCGTCAGTCGGGATTCGAAAGTCGGTTCTTCGCGGTCGACAGCCTCGTTGGCGATCGGCTCGAAGGCCTTGCCGCTGCGCACTGCGCCGCCATGGGTGCGCACCAGCCTGCCGTCCTTTTCGAGCTCGATCAGGTCGCGGCGGACGGTCATTTCGGAAACGGCAAGCTGGGAGGCGACGTCACTGACGGAGACCGCGCCTTTGCGCGCCAGTGTCTCCAGGATGCGCGCATGCCGCACCTGGGCCAGAACCTTCGGTTTTTCCGCTGCGGCGACCATCTGCTGTTCCGCGTCCATGATACCGTTCTGATCCTCCCGCCGTCGCAACCCGTGGCTACGAACTGATTGTTGCCCTCTATGTATCGAATGAGTCGAACAAATTCAAACATAAATTTCTCTTGTTGTGTATGATTTTGTTGATATATGATCGGGGATGTTTCCATTCGATGAGGGCGGGCATGCGGTCACCGAGCTTTCCAGAACTATCCGGCAAGCGTGCGATTGTAACCGGCGGAGCGACAGGGATAGGGCGCGCGATCGCGACCGCGCTCTCCCGCCAGTCGATCCAGGTGGCGATCTGCGACATCAACCTGGCTGCCGCCGAACAGACGGCGGCCGAGATCGGCAACGGCGCAACTGCCTATGCGATCGACGTTCGCAAGCGAGCCTCAGTCGAGGCGACCTTTTCCGAGGTTGTCGAGAGGACCGGCGGTTACGAGATCCTCTGCGCTAATGCCGGTGTCTCCACGATGCAGCATGCGCTGGAACTGACCGACGAGGAATGGGACTATAATTTCGACGTCAACATTCGCGGCATCTTCCTGACCAACCAGGTTGCCGCGCGCCGTTTTACGAGCATCGGTACCGGCGTCATCGTCAATACCGCCTCGCTCGCCGCAAAAATCGGCGCGCCGCTGCTGGCCCATTATTCCGCCAGCAAGTTCGCCGTGCTCGGCTGGACGCAGGCGCTCGCCCGCGAGCTTGCGGCTTCGGGCATCCGCGTCAATGCCGTCTGCCCCGGTTTCGTCAAGACTGGCATGCAGGAGCGCGAGATCGCCTGGGAGGCGACCCTGCGCGGCGTAACGCCCGAACGCGTCGTGGCAGATTATATCGCCCAGACGCCGCTCGGCCGGCTGGAAACGCCTGAAGATGTGGCCGATGTTGTCGTTTTCCTCTGCTCGAATTCGGCCCGCTTCATGACCGGGCAGGGCGTCAACGTCACCGGCGGCGTCTACACGACCTGACCCGTCCAGGAGCTGCAACAGGCCTCCCGTTCAGCAAGGAAAGAGCATGGCTGAAATCGTCTTCGACCAGATCAGCAAGAGCTATGGCGATGGTTATGCGGCGATCCGCAACCTGAACATGACCATCCGCGACGGCGAATTCCTGGTCCTGGTTGGCCCCTCCGGCTGCGGCAAGTCGACGGCGCTGCGCATGATCGCGGGCCTCGAGGAGATCACCGATGGCCGCCTGACGATCAACGGCGCCGTCGTCAACGATCTTGCCCCGCGCGACCGCGATATTGCCATGGTCTTCCAATCCTACGCGCTTTACCCGCATCTGACGGTGGCCGAGAATATCGGCTTCGGCCTTCGCGTTCGCGGCCTCGACAAGGCCGACATCGCCCGCAARGTGCAGGAGAYGGCGAAGCTCCTGGAGCTCGAGGACTATCTCGCCCGCAAGCCCGCCCAACTCTCCGGCGGCCAACGCCAGCGCGTCGCCATGGGCCGGGCGTTGGCCCGCAGCCCCCAGGCCTTCCTGATGGATGAGCCGCTTTCCAATCTCGATGCCCGCCTGCGCGGCCAAATGCGCGCAGAAATCGCCCGCATGCAGAAGATGTCGGGTATAACGACGGTCTATGTCACCCACGACCAGGTCGAAGCGATGACCATGGGTGATCGTGTCGCCGTCATGAGGAGCGGCGTCCTTCAGCAGCTCGGTACGCCGCGCAGCCTCTATGATCAGCCGGCCAATCTCTTCGTCGCAAGCTTCATGGGCTCGCCGGCGATGAACCTTCTGGCGGCCGATCTCTTCGTGACGGAAAACGGCCCCGAGGCCCGCTTCGGCCAGGCATCCATCCTTTTCTCGGGCGAGGTGCTTGCCGAGCGGCCGCGCATCGCCTCCGCCGCCGGACGTGCCGTCGTGCTCGGTATCCGCCCGGAAGCCTTCCGGCCGGTCGATGCCGGTGGTTTGGCCGGGTCCGTCGCCTTCATTGAGGATCTCGGCGCCAACCTGCTCGTCCACGTCGATGTCGAAGCCGCCGACCGGTTGAAGTCGCTCTCTGCCGAAGAGGACGACGTGACACTCTCTGCCCCGCAGCTGCGCGTCATCGTTGACGGCACCAACCGGGTGAAGATCGGCGAGCGCCTGTCGCTTGCCGCCGATCCCGCCCGGATCCACGTCTTCGATGCCGCGACCGAAGCGGCGATCCGCGCTTGAGCGCAGCGTCTCTTTAGTGAATGCCTTTTGTCAGGCCCTGCACGAAATAACGATTGAGGAAGAGCACGATCAGCACGATCGGGATCGTCGAAAAATGCGCCAGCGCGCCGAGCGTGCCCCAGGTGATGTCCTTCGTTCCATAGGCTGAAAGCAGCGCCACCGAGATCGGCTTGGAATCGAGCCGGGTGAGAAACATCGGATAGAGGAAGTCGTTCCAGGAAAACATCAGGCAGAACAGTGTAGAGGCGACGACGCCTGAGCGCACCGCCGGCAGCGCCACGCGCCAGAAGGCGCCGAAGAGCGTACATCCATCTGTCAATGCCGCCTCTTCCAGCTCCTTCGGCAGGCTGCGGAAATAGGAAAACATCATCCAGGTGACGAAGGCCGAATTCAGCATTGCGTTGATGAGGACGACGGCAATCCAGCTGCCGAGCAGCCCGATATCGCGCATCATCAGATAGAAGGGGATCAGCGCCGCCACGGCCGGCACCATGYGGATCGCCATGAAGAAATAGGCAACTGCAATGGCATAGCGGCTGGTCGAGCGTGCCAGCGCATAGCCTGCCGGCACGCCGAGAAGCAGCGACAGGATGACGGAACCGCCGGCAATCAGCAGGCTCGACGAAACGAGGCTCCAGACATCGAACAGGCGGAAAACTGTCGCGAACTGTTCGAAGGTTGGTGTGAAGGTCAGTTTCGGCGGGATCGAGAAGATGTCGCGCGATGGTTTGTAAGCGGTCGATGCCAGCCACAGGAAGGGCAGCAGGAAAAAGGCGAGCATGACAAGGATGAAGCTGCGCTCGCCGATGCGGCTGAGAGTACGTGCGTTCATCGCCCGTTCGCCTTTCTGTCCGCCTTGCGGATCAACAGGATGAAGCCTGCAGCGATCACGGCGATGCAGATCAGCGTCAGATTTGATATCGCCGAGGCGCGGCCGATATTGAAGAATTCAAGCCCCTGCTTTACCGCATGCAGCATCAGCGTGTTGGTTGCATTGCCCGGCCCGCCGCCTGTCGTCACGTAGACGCTGTCGAAGATGCGAAAGGCATCGATGGTGCGCAGCGTCAGCGCCAGCAGGATCGAAGGCAGCATGAGCGGAATGACGATGATCCTCAGACGCTGCAACGCTGTCGCTCCATCCACTTCCGATGCCTCGAGAATATCGCCCGGCAATGCCTTCAGGCCGGCGAGCAGGATCAGCGCCACGAGTGGCGTCCATTCCCAGATGTCGACGAAGATAAGGGTTGCTAGCGCCGAGTTCGCATTGGCGAAAAGCCCACGCGGATTGGAAATCCCGAACTCGGCAAGATAGTAGCCGACGAGTCCGTAGTCGGCGAGCAACAGCGCCCGGAAGATCAGTCCGACCACAAGCGGCGTGATCGTTACTGGAATGAGGATCAGCGCCAAGCAGATCCGGTTGAAGCGATCATCGCGCCAGAGCGCCAGCGCTATGGCAAAGCCGAGCAGCAATTCGACAGTCACAGCGCCGACCGTGAAGATGACAGTGTTGACGAAGGCCCCGCGCGTCACCGTGTCGGAGAGAAGATCGATATAATTGCCGAGGCCGACGAAATGCGTCCGCGCCGGCTTGAGCAAATTATATTCGTAGAGGCTGAACCAGATGCCCTGCGCCAGCGGCCAGACGCCGATGACCAGCACGTAGATGACGGCCGGCAGTGTCATCAGGATGAAGAACAACCGCCTGCGCTCCAGATAGGAAACGCTGAAGGCCGGGGTGGGCTTCAGCGCGGAAGTGAGGGATAGGGTCACGTCATGTCCATCAGGTTCCTGGTTCGATGCGCGCTACCGGGATCAAGCCCGCGGCTCACCCGATCATGAAGCCTGAGGCGCATCGGATCAATGGTCTGGAAATGGCGGGGCCGCGACGTAGGTTGCGGCCCCGGGGAGGAAACCGTTTTGTTCTCAGAACAGCTTTGCGGCGGCTTCCTGAGCGGCATCGAGCGCCTTCTTAGGATCGGCATTGCCGACGAGCACGTCGTTGACGGCTGTGCCGAGCAGGTCCTGAATCTCCGGATATTGCGGGATGCGTGGACGATATTCGCCGTCGCCATGCTCGAAGGTTTCGGCGATGACGGGCAGGAAGGGGAACTTATTCAGAAGATCAGGATCGGTCATCTCGCTCTTGCGCAGGAAGCTGCCGGCGCCCATCATGTTGAATTCCTTGTGCACCGGCGGGCTAACCAGCCACTTGATGAAAGCCCAGGCGGCTTCCTTCTGCGTGTCCTTGATGCCGGCGTTGATCGCCATGCCCCAACCGCCTATGCCGTAGAGCTTCGGCAGGCCGGCGCCGCGCGGCGCCGTCGTGATCGCTACCTTGTCGACGATCTTGGAAATCGACGGATCATAGTAGCCGGGCGCGCCGACCGACCATGTCTGCATGGTCGCGGCAATGCCCTGGCGGAAGCTTTCCTCGCGTCCGCCCCAGTCGTAATCAACGGCGCCGGGAGGTGCCGCCTTCATAAAGAGGTCCTTGTAGACGGTCAGGCTCTTGATATTGGCTTCGGAATTCAGCGCCGGCTTGCCATCCGAGCCGAGGATCGATCCGCCCATTTCGGTATTGTACTGCATCCAGTCCTGCGCGACCGCCGGGCCCTTCTGGCCGTTGGCGACGAAGCCGTAGGTCTTCTTGGCCGGATCGGTCAGCTTGTAGGCGGCCTCGACCAACTCTTCCATCGTCGTCGGCGCCTTCAGGCCGGCGGCGTCAAACAGATCCTTGCGATAGGCGAGCACGTTGGCATAACCGGCGAAGGGGAAAGCGACTTGCTTGTCACCCCAATGGCCGAGCGCATTGAGAAGCGTCGGGTAGATGTCGTCGAGCTGCAGTTCGGCAGCATCGCGCTTCATCCAGTCGGTGAGGTCGACCGTATAGTTGTTCTCGGCATACTGGCCGGACCAGACGATATCCATGGTAACGAGATCGTAGCCGCCGGTGCCGCCGACGAAATCGGTCGTCGTCTTGGTGAGCAGCGAGCCATAGTCGAGAATGTCGACCTTGACGGTCGCGCCCGTCTCCTCGGCGAATTTCGGAGCAAGGGCCGCCAGGACCGCGGCAAACTGGTCGTTCTGCGAAGCAAGCGTGAGGGTGATGCCGCCATACTTCTTGTCGGCACCGATGGCTGAGCCGGCAAAAACGACCGAGACGAGGCCTACGATCGCCAATTTCTGTGTGAGACTGCTGAGCGATTTCATTTTTGCTCCCCTTATTTTGATTGGCCGGGGCACTATACATCAAACAAAATCGCACTCAAGCGCACTTGACAAAAAATTGTAAACATTAAAAATCACAAAATAAAACATATTCGCGCATAAATGTCCATATTTTATGCGCGTTGCTTAAAAAATAGCAGGGAGTGACGATTGCTTTACTGTCCTATCCACTGCGCACGAGCTGCCCATCGATGACGACCACGCCGGACGAGCGACTGAAAGAGCTGGAATGCCGCGCACATGATGAAATGGCGCGCATCGAAGCGCTCGGCGCAGACTGGCCGGCGCTCGGCGGCGAGGACAGAGACGATTTCCATTCCATCGTCATCTGCGGTGCCGGCTTCTCCGGGCTGTCGATTGCTTTTGCTTTGAAGCGGCGCGGCATCCGCTCGGTCCATCTTATCGATCAGAGCGAGGAAGGTCGCGAAGGTCCGTGGGTGACCTGCGCCCGCATGCAGACGCTGCGGTCGCCGAAATATCTCTCAGGCCCGGATCTCGGCATCCCCAGCCTGACGCTGCGTTCCTGGTATGAAGCGCTGAACGGCACGGAGGCCTGGGAGGCGCTCGACAAGATCAGCCGCCAGGACTGGATGAACTATCTCGTCTGGTTTCGAAGGACTGTCGGTATCGACGTCGAAAACGGCACGATGCTTTCCTCGATAAATCCGGCGGGGGGCGAACTTGCTCTCACGCTGACAAAGGGTGACGGCACCAGCCGTACGATCACCTGCCGCCATCTGGTGATGGCGACCGGCATCGACGGCTGCGGCGGTCCGCGCATACCCGCGATGGTCAAGACGCTGCCGAAATCCACCTGGACGCATAGCAATGAGCCGATCTCGATCGATTTCCTCGAAGGTAGGGATGTCGCAATCCTTGGCGGCGGCACGTCGAGCTTCGACTGGGCGGTGGCGGCCCTGGAGACAGGAGCCAGAAAGGTGACCATGTTTGCGCGGAGCGCCGATCTGCCGCGCACGGAGGTTCTCGCCTGGACAAACTTCCCCGGCTTCCTCGGCCATTTCGCCGACCTGCCTGATCTGGAGCGCTGGCGCTTCGCCCACCTCTACTTCAATTTCAAGGTGCCGCCGACGCAGGAGCAGTATGACCGAGCCTGCCGCCACCCTGGCTTTACCATGCAACTCGGCTGTGGCGTCGGCGAACTCTCGATGGACGGCGGCAAGATCAGGCTGACGACCGCAAATGACATCTTCCACGCCGATCACCTTCTGCTGGGCACCGGTTACGAGATTAATTTCGCGCTCAGGCCCGAGCTTGCCAGCCTTACCGAGGCCGCAGCACTTTGGAAGGACCGTTTCCAGCCGCCGCAGGGAGAAGAGAATGCCATGCTTGCCGACCATCCCTATCTCGGTCCTGGTTTCGAACTTATGCCGAGACACGCTGAAGCCGGCTGGGTCTCGCGCATCCATATGTTCAATGCCGGCGCGCTGGCGAGCCTCGGCCCCATCAGCAATGGCGTCACTGGTCTCAAATACGGCGTGCCGCGCATCGTCGGTGCCCTGGTGAAAGCGCTGTTCATCGAGGACTCCAACCGGTATCTTGAAGCATTGGCCGCCTATGACGAACCGCATTTCGATCCTGGCATAGACGATGACGTCACGACATCAAGAGAGGTTTTGGCATGAGACAGGCCGCCGCCGTTCAATTTTCCGGACTGGAGACCATCCTTTCGCGCGCGCGCGAGGACAGTGTCGAATTTCCTTACCTCCTCGCCAACCATGTTCCAATGGTGCTGATCGCGCTTGATCGCCTCGGTGCCTCGCCGGAACGGCTGGATCAGTGGTACGAGCAGTATCGCGACAGCCACAAGCTTCAGCCGATGCCGCCGCCGGTTGCTCCGATTATCAGGGCAGCCTGGGCCGAGGCGCTTGGCGACCGCACCCGCGAGACGGATTACCGCGCCTTCTTCATCGGCGAAACCCACCGGCTCGGCATTGATGCCGTTATCCGAACCTACCTGCCTGCCATGGTGAACGGCCTTGCCGGCAGCGCCATGCATCCGCTGATGCGTCTTGCTTATGGTGTCCTCAAAAAGGACAACGAGGAGGTCGGCACCGCGCTTGGCTATTGGGGGGCCTGTTATCTGCCGCTTCCCCCCGCGACCGGCACCGCTCCCGATACCGACGATCCTGGAAGGGTGCTTGCCGATGTCAGCAATATCGAAGGCATCCGCGATTATGCGCCGGAAACGGATCTGCTCTGGCATAATATCCGCGCTGTCGCTGCCCTTCCGGGCTTCCGTCCTGTTATCGATCGCCTGGCTTTCGGCGCAGCTACGCCGCGCCGCATGGCCGCGACTTCGCTTGCGCTCTTCGCCGGAACCATGGATTTCTCCGCACTCCATTCCGTCACTGGCCTGCATTGGCTGCGCCTCGTCTCTCTGCACCTGGAAAATGCCGAGCCCTTTTACCGCGCCTTCTGGCAGGTGATTGCCTCGCTGGTGCCGAAGATCGGCTTTCCAGAACTTCCCACCGCCGAGGCGCTGGAAGAAATGCGCAGTCGAGAGGCGCCCGTCTGGGCAGAGATCAAACGCGCAGCGATCGCTTCGGACGACGAACACGATGTCAGCCTGGTTTTTTCCGCCTTGCAGGAGGAAGAGGTTTGGAAGGATCCCCTCTATCGCGTCGTTGCGGCGTGCAGGGTTGGGCTGATCGCATAGCGGATGATGGAAGGATTGATGACGCCGAGCCTCGTAATCGAAAATGCCAGGACCGAAGCCGGCGCGATCGTCTCGCTCATTCTGRCCAATGACCGGATCGCCGCGATCGGTCCGAATGCGGCGGCCGGCATCGACACCGCGGTGCCGCGGTTTGATGCTGCCGGCGGCCTGCTTTGCCATCCTTTCGTTGACGGTCATATTCATCTCGACAAGACCCTGATCGGACTGCCTTTCATCCCGCATATCCCCGGCGATACCGTCGCCAAGCGCATCGAGGCGGAAAAATCCCTGCGGCGCACGGTGTCTTTATCGGTCGAAGCCCGCGGCGGCGCCCTGCTGGAGAGGCTCGCAGCCTATGGAACGCTCTCCGTGCGCAGCCACGTCGATATCGATACCGAAGTTGGCCTGAAGGGTCTGGAGGCCGTGCTCTCGCTGAAGCAGAGCCATGGTCATCTCGTCGATATCCAGACCGTTGCGTTCCCGCAATCCGGCGTGCTCCGCGATCCCGGCACCGCAGGGCTGCTCGATGCGGCGATCGCCGCCGGCGCCGATCTCGTCGGCGGCCTTGATCCTGCCGGCATCGATAACGACGTGACCGGCCATCTCGATGCGATCTTCGCCGTCGCCGGCAAATACGGCGTCGGGCTTGATATCCATCTACATGACGGCGGCGCGCTCGGCGCTTTCGAGCTGCGGCAGATCGCCGACCGCACGGTAGCGCTCGGTCTCGAAGGAAAAGTGGTCGTCAGCCACGCCTTCTGCCTCGGCGAGTTGGGGGATGCCGATTTCGGCCGCACCGCCGCAGTACTCGCCAGGTCGGGCGTAGCGATCATGACCAGCGCCCCAGGACCCGTGCCCATGCCGCCAGTCAAGCGGCTTGCCGCCGCCGGCGTCCGGTGCTTCTGTGCCAACGACAATATCCGCGACGCTTGGTCGCCCTTCGGCAATGGCGATATGCTGGAGCGTGTCGGCATTCTCTGCGATCGCCAGGATCTTCGTTCGGATGAGGATCTGGCAGCGGCCTTCCGCCTGGCAACCCAGGCGCCGGCCGAGATCCTCGGCCGCCCCGTCGGCTCCTTTCAGGCCGGCTCGCCCGCCGATTTTAACATCTTGCCTGCCGCGTCGCTGGCAGAGGCCGTCGCTGCCCGTCCTCTCGATCGTACCGTCTTCCGCGGGGGCGCCATCATCGCCCGTGGTGGCCGGCTGATCGTCTGATTTTTTCCGTCAATGCAGTGCGCATGGGAGAACCACCGATGAAGGGTCGTCTCTGGATTCAATCACCGCTCGCCATCATGGCCGAGGGCGCTGGGGGCGGCATCGTCGTCGAGAATGGCCGTATCGTTGAACTGGTCACGGCTGGACGGCAGCCCGCAGACTCCGTCGATGCGCGCTTCGACGCCGGCCGGCACGTCGTCATTCCGGGTCTCGTCAACGCCCATCATCATATGTTCCAGACCCTGACGCGCGCCCATCCGGCTGCGATCAACAAGTCGCTGTGGCCATGGATCCGCGCGCTCTATCCGATCTGGGCAAAACACATGACGCCCGAAGCCTTCCGTCTTGCCGTCCGTCTCGCATTGACCGAGCTTCTGCTTTCCGGCTGCACCACCACCTCCGACCACCACTATCTCTACGCCGCCGGCCTCGAAGACGCGATGGATGTCGAGGCCGAGGAGGCAGCTCGCCTCGGCATGCGCATCACGCTGACGCGAGGCAGTCTCAACATCAAAGACCAGCAGGGTGTCATTTCGCCCGCCAATGTCGTGCAGGACGACGACGTGATCCTCGCCGACAGCGAGCGTGTGCTTCGGCGTTATCACGACCGCTTCGAAGGGGCGATGGTGCAGGTGGCGCTGGCACCCTGCGCGCCCTTCGACGTCACRCTGGAGCTGATGCGCGAAACAGCAGCACTGGCTGAACGCTATGATTGCCGACTCCACACCCATCTGGTCGAGACCAAGACGGAAGCAGAATATTGCCGCAGCAAATTTGCTTGCACGCCGGTGGAATATCTCGACCGTTGCAACTGGCTGAATGCCCGCACCTGGCTTGCCCACGGCATCCATTTCGATGATGCCGAGATCGCCGAGCTTGGCCGGCACGGCGTCGGCATCTGTCATTGCCCGACCTCGAACATGGTGCTTGCTTCTGGTATGTGCCGCACATGCGAGCTGGAAGCAGCAGGCGCGCCGGTCGGTCTCGGCGTCGACGGTTCGGCCTCCAACGATAATTCCAATCTGATGGAAAGCGTGCGCCATGCACTGATGCTGAACCGCCTCAGCTACGGCGCTGAAGCCGTCACCCATATCGACGCGCTTCGCTGGGGAACCGCTGGCTCGGCAAAGCTGCTTGGCCGCGACGATATCGGCAGCATCACGCTGGGCCGTCGGGCGGATCTGGCCTTTTACAG
>NZ_JBFUAY010000131.1:0-13563 GCF_056406015.1 Rhizobium sp. P1_E1
CAGTCGCCCGACGACTATGTCTCGATCGGCCGCGACGTCGAAAGCCAGGTGCTGGCCCGTGCCATCCACGCCCATATCCATCACCGCACCTTCATCAACGGCAACCGCACCGTGGTCTTTCCGGCAAGCCCCGGCAGCTACGCCTCCGAACGCATGGGTTGAGACGTGCATCGACAGTAGTAGCCTCGCCGCATCCGTCATTCAGAGCGTTAAGGTTGCGGCAGGTGCCATCAAAGTTTGGGAAATGCATGCCGGGCGGGCTTGCCACGGCGCGAAAGACTTATATAGTCAGGAAATAAATATTCCGTAGAGGAAACAAAAGGGAACGGACAATGGCTTTATCATGGCGTTTCTCCGTCTTGGCGGATCGGCATCGCGCTCTGGGATCGAAGCTCGAGGACTGGAGCGGCATGGGCACCGCCTGGACCTACGACAAGGACATGTCGGAAGAGCATGTCGCCGTCCGCACCAAGGCCGGCATCATGGATGTCTCTGGCCTGAAGAAGGTGCACCTGGTCGGCCCGCACGCCATTGCCGTGCTTGACTCCATCACCACCCGCGACCTGACGAAGATCTACCCCGGCCGGTCGGTCTATGCGACCATGCTGAACGACCGCGGCCACTTCACCGACGACTGCATCGTCTATCGCACCGGCCCGAATTCCTGGATGTTGGTGCATGGCTCCGGCTCTGGGCACGAAGAACTCGTCAAGCAGGCTGCGGGCCGCAATTGCGCCGTCCTCTTCGACGACGACCTGCACGACCTGTCGCTGCAGGGTCCGATCGCGGTCGACTATCTCGCCAAATATGTGCCCGGCATCCGCGACCTCAAATATTTCCACCACATGCAGACGACGCTGTTCGACGCACCGGTGATGATCTCGCGCACCGGCTATACCGGCGAACGCGGCTACGAGATCTTCGTGCGCGGCCAGGACGCCGTCATGGTCTGGGACCGGATCGTCGAGGAAGGCAAGGAAATGGGCATCATCCCCTGCTGTTTCTCCGTTCTCGACATGCTGCGGGTCGAAAGCTACCTGCTCTTCTATCCCTATGACAATTCGCAGATGTATCCCTTCGCCGATCAGCCGCCCGGCGACAGTCTCTGGGAACTCGGCCTCGACTTTACCGTCAGCCCCGGCAAAACGGGCTTCCGTGGCGCCGAGGAACATGCTCGCCTGAAGGGCAAAGAACGCTTCAAGATCTTTGGCATGCTGATCGATGCCGACGGACCGGCCGATCTCGGCGACGAAGTCTTTGCCGACGGAAAAAAGGTCGGCGTCATTACCTGCCCGAGCTATTCGTCGCTGACGCAGAAATCCATGGCGATTGCTCGTCTGGACGTTGACAAGGCAGTGCATGGGACGAAACTCGAAGTCCGCGGCAAGACCGTGATGGCAGGCGCCACCGCCCATACGCTTCCTTTCGACGATCCGGAGAAGAAGAAGAGGACCGCCGTAGGTTAAGGAGCACGCGAATGCTCGTTGCAGGCATCAAGAGCCGACCAGTCTACACGGGCCTGACCATCCAGCCGCGCGCCCGGCGGCACATTTTCGCGCTCGAAGGGGAGGGCGCCAAGGCTCTGCTCGATCAGCAGCCGGCGCTTGACGAAACGGCGCTTGCCCGCAGCGAAATCCTCTATGTCGCCCGCGGCTCTCAAGGGTCCGGCCTGGACGAGGCGCTGCGCCGCCTCGGCGCCGACATATTCTTCACGGCGCCGACCATCGCAACGCTGCTCTTCCGACTGAAGGGTTCGCTTGCCACCGCCCATATGGGCACGCGGCTTTATCTATCGGGCACGGAAGGCTTCATCGGCCAGGCAATGCTGGTGGCGCTCGATTACGGCATGGACCATGCCTCCGTCATCACCGAGCATCGCGGCTCGCTGGCCCGGCGTGTGCAATGCGTCCATTGCAAGGGCATCACCGACGACGTCACCACCAGCCCCTTTGCCTGCAGCCATTGCCGGCTGCCGCTTCTGGTACGCGACCATTATTCGCGCCGGCTCGCCGCCTTCCAGGGCGTCAATATCGATGCCGAAGAACCGGGCAGCGCGCCTGATCCGGAGGAGTTGTTCCTTTGAGCGGTGGTACTGAAATTCCTGTCCGCGTGACGCGGATCACGCCGATCGCCGAGCGCGTCAAGCGCTTCCGTTTCGAGCGCCTTGACGGCAAGCCGATGCCCCATTTCTCCGGCGGCGCCCACGTCATCGTTTTGATGAACGATGGCGGCCATATGCGCCGCAACGCCTATTCGCTGATGTCGCCGCCGCATGATTGCGCAGCCTATGAGATCAGCGTGTTGCATGTCGAGGATTCGCGCGGCGGCTCCACCTTCATGCATGAGAAGCTCAGCGAAGGCGATGAGCTGAAGGTCAGCTATCCCGTCAACCTGTTCCAGCCGGACTGGCGCGGACGCAAGCACCTTCTGATCGCCGGCGGTATCGGCATTACCCCCTTCATCGCGATGATGGAGCAGTTTTCCCGCGAGGGCGCCAATTTCGAGCTGCATTATGCCATCCGCACGCGCGACCGCGGCGCCTATTGGCAGCAACTCGTCGAGCGCTACGGCGGACATCGCATCAAGATCTATTGCGACGCTGAAGGCGGCGCCATCCCGTTGACACGCCTGCTCGACAGCCAGCCGCTCGGCACGCATCTTTATGTCTGCGGCCCGTCCGGGATGATCGACGGCGTGCTGAAAACCGGCCTCAACGCCGGCTGGCCGGAACAGAACCTGCATTCGGAACGGTTCCTGTCGTCGCTGCCCGGCAAGCCCTTCGCAATCGAGCTCCTGCGGTCCGGCAAGACCGTGAAGGTCGGCCATCACGAAAGCATGCTGGAGGCAATCGAGGCGGCGGGCGTCGACGCGCCCTTCCTCTGTCGCGGCGGCGCCTGCGGTCAATGCGAGACCGGGGTCGTCACCTGCGACGGCAAGCTGCTGCACCATGACGTCTATTTGACGAGCGAAGAAAAAGCATCCGGCCGCAAGGTGATGATCTGTGTTTCCCGCTTCGAGGGAAACACGCTGCATCTTGATCTCTAGCGGCATCGGAAGCGGAACAAGGAGGCCGGACATGGCAATCGTCTTCAAGCAGGAAACCTTCCGGAACGATTTCAGCTATCGCAACAGCCCCGAAAACATCCGGCGTTTCCCGTTTCCCTTCGACCGCGACGAATACATGTATTCGGTCAACATGGAGCCGCATGTGCACGGCCGGGCGGGAACCGTCTACGAAAGCCTGATCGACGTCGACGAGCATTATGTCGCCGAGATGCACGACCGGGCGCTGGTCCTGAAGGAAGATCCGCTGCGCTACCAGGCGCTGCCGCACATGATGAGTGCCCAATGGGACACGCTCGAATTGCTGATGGAAGAGCAGGCGGCAGGGAACCCCGAACACTTCACGCTGATCCGCAACGGCGACCAGTGGCGCTGGATCAACCGCCCGCTCGGCATCGACGACAGCTTCACCTTTGGCGATGCCTCGACGCTGCCCTACGAGCCCTTCGAATATATCACCCGCCAAGCCCAGGGCGATTTCTGCATCGTCGACCAGCGCGACAGCAATCTCTGGATGGACGCCGGCATGGTGACGACGCAGGCCGACTGGTCGCTCGATTTCGATATCGGCATGAACTTCATGGAATGGCACGGGCCGGTGCCGCTCGCCCACCAGATCGGCGTCTTCGACCGGGCGCTGAAATTCCTGCTGAACCTGCAGCAGGGCAAGCCCACACGACGTTTCAACTGGACGATGACGATCAATCCGCGGCTCGACACCAGCCCGGAGAATTATCACAAATGGGGGCCCGACCGCACGACGGTGACGCCGGAGAATGTCGGCGAGAAGGTGCATCTGCGCGTCGAGCTGCAAAGCCTTTGGCGCCTGCCGCGCTCGAACGCCATCCTCTTCGTCATCCGCTGCTATTTGATGAACATGGAAGAGCTCGTCACCGTGCCGAAATGGGCGCGCCGCTTCCCGCGCGTGCTGAAGACGCTGCCGCCCGAGCTCATCGACTACAAGGGCCTCACGCGCTTCCGCGAGACGACGATCGACTGGCTTTCAAAATATGACGACGGGGCGCCGACCAGCCCCGGCATCTATCCGGACTGAGGCGGCGATGCACCAGATAAAACGACATAATCAAGAGGGGAATGCTTCATGACAAGAGTAGCCGTCATCGGTGCCGGTCCTTCCGGGCTGGCGCAGCTGCGCGCCTTTCAATCGGCCGCCCAGAAGGGCGCCGAGATCCCGGAGATCGTCTGCTTCGAAAAGCAGTCGGACTGGGGCGGGCTGTGGAATTATACCTGGCGCACCGGGCTCGACGAATATGGCGAGCCGGTCCATGGCAGCATGTACCGTTACCTCTGGTCGAACGGCCCGAAGGAATGCCTCGAATTCGCCGATTATTCCTTCGAGGAGCATTTCGGCAAGCCGATCGCTTCCTATCCGCCGCGCGCCGTGCTCTGGGATTACATCAAGGGCCGCGTCGAGAAGGCGAACGTCCGCCACTGGGTGCGTTTCAGCACGCCGGTGCGCATGGTTCGCTTCGACGATCAGACGAAGAAATTCACGGTGACGGCGCATAACCGCATCGAGGACCGGATGTATGACGAGGAATTCGACTATGTCGTCGTGGCATCAGGTCATTTCTCGACGCCGAACGTGCCCTATTTCGAGGGCGTGAAGACCTTCAACGGCCGCGTGCTGCATGCCCATGATTTTCGCGACGCGCTGGAGTTCAAGGGCAAGGATATCCTGATCGTCGGCCGCAGCTATTCGGCCGAAGACATCGGCTCGCAATGCTGGAAATATGGCGCGAAATCGGTGACGACCAGCTATCGCTCGAAGCCGATGGGCTTCAAATGGCCGGAGAATTTCGAGGAGCGGCCGCTGTTGACCAAGCTCGAAAACCGCACGGCGCATTTCCTCGACGGCTCGACCAAGGAGGTCGATGCGGTGATCCTCTGCACCGGATACCAGCACCACTTCCCCTTCCTGCCCGACGACCTCCGGCTGAAGACCGCCAACCGCCTCTGGGCCGACAGCCTCTACAAGGGGGTGATCTTCGACAAGAACCCGCAGCTTTTCTATATCGGCATGCAGGACCAGTTCTACACCTTCAACATGTTCGACGTGCAGGCCTGGTGGGCGCGCGACGTGATGATGGGTCGTATCACCCTGCCGTCGGAAGAGGAGCTGAAGGCCAATTTCGACATGTGGCGCGCCCGCGAGGAAACGCTCGAGGATGCCGAGCAGATGATCTGGTATCAGGGCGATTACGTGAAGGAACTGCTTGCCGAAACCGACTATCCCAACTTCGACATCGAGGGCACCAACCAGACCTTCATGGAGTGGGAACATCACAAGGCCCACAACATCATGGGCTTCCGCGACCATGCCTACCGGTCGCTGATGACCGGCAACATGTCGCCGACGCATCACACGCCCTGGGTCGAGGCGCTCGACGATTCCATGGAGGAATATCTGCGCAACTGATGAGGCGGACCTGCATTGCCGGTGGAGGGTGTTCGTGCTCTCTTCCGGCATTGTGACATGCGCCTTTTTAAATGAGACGACATAAATCCATCTGCAACTCTTCTCTTCGGATGTGGCCTTCATGGATTTTCAAACGAGCATTCTCGGGCGCATGAGCGGTTTTCTCTATCGCTGCCGTGCCGACGAAAACTATACGATGCTGGAGATGACCAACGGCATCGAGCGCATCTTCGGTTATCCGGCCGACGAGATCATCGGCAACCGCACGCGGACCTTCACCTCGATCATGTACGAGGAAGACGTGCCTCTGATGGACGAGATCGTCGGACGGGCGCTGGAGAGGCGCACAGACTGGACGATGGAATACCGCATCCGTCACGCCATGGGCCATCTCATCTGGGTCACCGAGACGGGCGGCGGCATCTGGGACGAGAAGGGTGAACTTCTCTATCTCGAAGGCAGCATCATCAATATCGAATCACTCTACCAGCGAATCGATGACCAGACCGCCGATATGCGCGTCACCGCTTCGAAGACCAATGAGATCCTGCAATCACTGCGTTACCTGAAGCTGCTCGCCGTCAATGCCGGCATCGAGGCTGCTCGCGCCGGCACGGCCGGATCGGGCTTTGCCGTGCTTGCCGCCGAGATGCGCACGCTTGCCAACTCCTCGGAAGAGGCCGCACGCGCCATTTCCAACGCACAACGCAAGGCGGAAGGCTGAGCGTTACCCAAGCAGCGGCAGATTTGCGGCTCACCTTCGAAGCCGCATTATTAACCGTTTGGCGCTTCCAGCGATTGCAACGCTTTTCCAATGACTTGCGGTAATCCAGTGCGTGAAGAATCTGCTGTGATTGTCGGTAATGTTAAGGCCGCGTTAACTTTTTGTTAACCATAGCAGCGGTAGACATGGTCAACGATTTCTTCACATAGATGACCAAAGTGCTAACAGACGCTCGCTCTATCCGCATCAAGGGCCGCTCTTTCCTCGCGGTCATGCTGTCCCCGGATCTTCCGATCGATGATTGGTTGACCCGCCTGGACGATCTGGCCGCACGTTCGGCCGGCTTCTTCCTCGGACGGCCTGTCGTGCTCGACCTGACGGACCTGCAAATCGACCGGCCGCAGTTGAAGGACCTGATTGCTGAACTTGCCAAGCGCAATGTCAGCATCATGGGCATCGAGGGCGCGCGGCCTTCGATCCTCGGATCCGGCATGCCGCCGGCGCTCAAAGGCGGTCGATCGGTTTCCGATATCGAGGTTCAGGCAAAGGAGCCTGTCGATCCTCCCGGCAAACCGGCAGTGGCAGAGACCCGCCCGGCAATGCAATCGATCGTCATCCGGGAGCCTGTGCGCTCGGGGCAATCGGTGATCTTTCCGGAAGGCGACGTCACCGTCATCGGTTCGGTCGCCTCGGGTGCCGAGGTCATCGCCGGCGGGTCCGTCCATATCTATGGCACCTTGCGCGGCCGAGCCATGGCAGGGTCCATCGGAAACGCATCGGCGCGGATCTTTTGCCGCAAGCTCGAGGCCGAGCTGGTTGCAATCGACGGCATCTACAAAATGGCGGAAGACATGGCCCCTAATCTTCGCGGACAGGCTGTTCAGCTCTGGCTCGAGGACGACGCGATCATGGCAGAGAAACTGATCTGACGGCAGCGCCGCGCGTCTCTTCGAGAGCCGCAAGAGGACGCTTTAACACTTTGAATTACTGGGGCCACGGCAAAGGAGAGACAATGATGGGGAAAGTGATCGTCGTCACGTCAGGCAAGGGCGGGGTTGGCAAGACGACCTCGACCGCCGCATTAGGAGCGGCGCTGGCGCAACGCAATGAAAAAGTCGTCGTCGTCGATTTCGACGTGGGCTTACGCAATCTCGACCTCGTGATGGGCGCCGAACGCAGGGTCGTCTACGACCTGATCAATGTCATCCAGGGCGACGCCAAGCTTACCCAGGCACTGATCCGCGACAAGCGGCTGGAGACGCTGTTCCTCTTGCCGGCCTCGCAGACGCGCGACAAGGACAATCTGACGGCCGAGGGCGTCGAGCGCGTCATCAACGACCTGAAGCGCTATTTCGACTGGATCATCTGCGACAGCCCCGCCGGGATCGAGCGCGGTGCAACGCTTGCCATGCGCCACGCCGATGTTGCCGTGGTCGTCACCAATCCCGAGGTCTCGTCGGTGCGCGATTCGGATCGCATCATCGGCCTGCTGGATGCCAAGACCGCCAAGGCCGAGCGCGGCGAGCGGATGGAAAAACACCTGCTGCTCACCCGCTACGACGCCAATCGCGCCGAACGCGGCGACATGCTCAAGGTCGATGACGTCCTGGAGATCCTGTCCATCCCGCTCCTTGGCATCATACCCGAAAGCATGGATGTTCTGCGGGCATCCAACATTGGTGCGCCGGTCACGCTGGCAGACAGTCGCAGCGCGGCTGCGATGGCCTATTTCGATGCCGCCCGCCGGCTCGCCGGCGAGACGGTGCCGATCGCGATCCCAGAGGAAAAGAGGAATATTTTCGGTAAGATCTTCGGACGGAGGGCGGCATGAATATTTTCCGTCTTTTCAACAAGCAGAGAACCGCACCGGCCGCCCGTGAACGGCTGCAGGTCCTTCTCGCCCATGAACGTTCCTCGGCGGGGTCGGACCTGGTCTCCCTGCTGCGCGAGGAAATCCTTGCGGTGATCGCAAAGCACGTGCAGCTCGACCACGACAAGGTGCAGGTGACGATCGATCGCAACGAGTACGTCTCGACCCTTGAGATCGACGTCGAAATCCCGCTGAATGCAGCCGTGCAGGCCGCGTGAACGACAGCGCGCTGCCTGTTGCGACAACAGGCAGCGCTGACGGTCAGGACTTTCTGGCTTTGCGATTGGCGTAACGCAGGTCGCGTTCGGCCTTTCGGGCGGCTTCATCCGCAATCACGCGGGCGATCCGGTCTTTGTCAGCCGCTTCGCGTGCGTCGGCATCGGCGCGTGCTGCGGCTTCGGCGGCAGCCTGACGCTCGACTTCCGCGGCTTTAGCCCGCTCCAGTTCCTCTAGCTTCAGCCGTTCTCGCGCAGCACGCCGTTCTTCCCTGGCCGCGGCAATGGCTTGACGCTCCGCCTGCTTTGCCAGCCTTGTGGGTTCGGCCGTATCCTTGGCGGTGCGATACGCGTTGAGGAGAGCGGCCTTGGCTTCGGCAGCTGCGCTGCGGCGATCGGAAAGCTCGTTGTTTCTGGCGTTTTTCAAATCTGTTTCCTGACTGTTTGACTTCGACCCTAGAGCATGATGCCGAAAAGTGTGCGCGGTTTTCGGACGACATCATGCTCTAACTCTTTAATTAGAACAGGATTCAGAGTTTAGGCCGATCCCGGCCTAAAATCATCCTGTTCTAGGGCGCCGCGCGTCTTCAGACGCGCAAAGGACGCTGCAATATTTTGAACTCCCGCATGTTTTATCCTGAAATCGAATCCGATTTAAGGAATTATGCAGCAGGGTCAGATTTTCTTTTTCCGCTTCGCGGCAGGCGCAGTCGTCGCTGCCAAGCGATCCTGCAATTCCTTGGCCTCACGGGCCTCGCGTAACCGCAAGGTTTTTTCCTCGCGGGCTCGCACTGTCGAGTCGATCTCTTCGACCGCGCGGCTTCGCTCCAAGAACTGCGATTGCACGTTTCCGAAGGCAATCTCCGCCTGCTTGCGTGATTTGCTGTGTGTCTCTGTCATCTTCATCCCGGATTTTATTACAGCGCCGCGCGTTTTTCAGACGCGCAAAGGACACTGTAACACTTTGAATTACTGCATAATTCCTGAAATCGATTCCGCGTTTAAGGAATTACGCAGCAGCCCGCTGGCCGACTCAGCAAAAAGGCCAGGCAACGTGCCTGACCTCAATAGTATCATGCTTTCGACAGTGCCGGTACATCCGCGGTCAAAGGAAAGCTGACGTCAGTTCAGGCAGCTTGGAGATTGCAAGCGGACATTTTGCCCGACTTRTTATCGCGCTCAAGCTCGTAGCCGATCTTCTGGCCTTCGACGATTTCACGCATTCCAGCGCGTTCGACGGCAGAGATGTGGACGAAGGCGTCAGCGCCGCCGTCATCAGGCTGAATGAAGCCGAAGCCCTTGGTGGAATTGAACCATTTAACTGTGCCAGTGGTCATAACAAACCCTTTCATAGCAATTGAACGACCGCACGTGCGGAAGCACGACGGATGATGGTCTCGATTTTGAAGAGGGAAGTTCGTCCAGGGCACGTTGCCAGCGTGCGATAACAAAAGTCAAACAAGCAATATCGACTACCGAGATATAGTCATTCAACCCAAATTTGTCAACTTTTAGTTTTTCGGGGCTGCTCACTCACCATCAGGTTGCATCTCGGTCGCCTTGCATGCCGAGACACCGATCACCGTCCTCTACCCCAAAAGCAGGCGTTATGAGCGCGGCCGCGTCTTCTGCGGGTCGTAATGCGAAAGCGGCACGATCGTCGCCGGCAGGCGCTTCTGGTGGCCGTCGAGCTTGCCGATCTCGACCTCGGTGCCGGGGCTTGCATGCATCACGTCGATACGGGCGAGCGCGATCGTCTTGCCGAGGATCGGCGAGCGCGTGGCGCTGGTGATAACGCCCACCTGGGCCCGGCCGATATGGATGCAATCGCCATGGCCGACGGCCTCGTTGGCCTTGATGTCGAGGCCGACGAGCAGATGACGCGGATGCTCCTTGCGCCGGATCAGCGCCTCGCGGCCGATGAAATCGTCCTGCTTGGATTTCAGCGGCACCGTGAAGCCGATCCCGGCCTCGAATGGGTCCGTCTGGTCGGTGAATTCGTGATGGGCGAAGATCAGGCCCGCCTCGATGCGGACCATGTCGAGCGCCTCCAGCCCCATCGGCTTCAACCCGTGCGGTTGCCCTGCCTCCCAGACGGCGTCGAACACTGTCAGCGCATCCYTCGGATGACAGAAGATCTCGTAGCCGAGCTCGCCGGTATAACCCGTGCGCGAGACGACGATAGGAACACCCTCGAAGCCGCCGATGCGGCCGACGGTGAAGCGGAACCATTCGAGCTCGCCGATCGTCGGTTGGCGCGGCGCCGTCCAGATGATCTCCTTCAGGATATCGCGGCTTTTCGGACCCTGCAGGGCGATATTGTGCATCTGATCGGTCGATGAGCGGACCCAGGCTTTGAAGCCCTTCTTCTCGGCCTGCTGACGCAGCCAGATGCCGCTGAAATCGTCGCCGCCGATCCAGCGGAAGTTCTTGTCGCCGAGCCGGAACAGCGTGCCGTCATCGATCATGCCGCCGTTTTCGTAGCACATGGCGGAATAGACAACCTGGCCGGTCGACAGCTTGCGCACGTCGCGCGTCAGGCAATATTGCAGCAGCTCCTCGGCATCCGGCCCCGTCACCTCGAATTTCCGCAAGGGCGAAAGGTCGATGACGGCGGCGCGCTCGCGGCAGGCCCAATATTCCTCGACCGGCCCCTCGCTGGAAAAGCGGTTCGGCAGCCAGTAGCCGCGATATTCGGTGTAGTCCCGCGTCAGCGTGGAGAGGCGGGGATGGAAGGCGGTTTCGCGCGTCAGTTCGGCGTCGGCATCTGGGGTCATGCGATAGGCTACCGCTCGTGAGAATTTCTCTTTTCCGGAAAAGGTGCGGACGTGGATATCCGTCGGATCCCAGCCGTTCGCCGCGTCGATATCGTCAGGGCAGGACGAGGAGACGCAGACGAGGTCGGTCAGCGCCCGCATCAGCACGTAATCGCCGGGGCGCGACCAGGGCTCGTCAAGATAGAGCTGGTTGTTGTGGTCGATGTTGGTGTTGTAGAAATAGTTCAGCGCTTCCCAGCCCTTGCGGCCGGCAATACCGTAGGGCGCCAGCACCGCGTTGAAATTATCCGTGCAGTTGACGTGGCCGGGATAACCCATGTCGTCGTAATAGCGCGAATTGCAGGCGGTCGCGAAAGCGTCGTGGCGGCCGACCGTATCCTGAACGATCTCGACCAGCGGCTCGAAGTCGCGGTCGAAGGCCTTGGAGGGCAGGCCCGGCATCGGATAGCTGCGGCCGAGCAGCGTGCGGGTGACGGTGGAATCGAGCGCGAGATCGAGACCCTTGTCGACCTTGCGGGCGGCAAAAGCCTGGAAATCGGTGCACTGGCGTCCATAGACATCGATGATCTGGATGAATTCGCCGGCCCGCACGAAATAGGCCGCGGCGGTCGCCGCCCGGATGCGGATATCCTCGACGGGATCGGCGGCCGGTTCCGGCAGGGCAGAGGCATAATCGCGGAGCAGCAGGCTGCGCTTGATCCTGATCTCGATCGGCGTCGCCGTATCCTGCGCCTCCGGCGACATGGCGCCAGCGGGTGCTGCGACGATCAGCAGGCCCTTCAGCGAGATCGTGAATTCCGCCCGGCTGCCCGGCGTCGATCCGGCCCCGAAGATGCTCAGCGCGCCGGCCACGGCCAGATCGGCGCCGCGACGCTGAAGTGCTGCACGCGTGCGGGCGGCACTCTCATCCTCTGCCTGAAGAATGGCCTTCAAACCTTCGGCCGAATTGCTGAATGCCGTGCCGAGACCGGCGGCCAGGAAGCGCCCTTTCTCGTCGAGGAAAGAGATCTCGCAGACCTGTCCGCCCTCGCTGTCGATAACGCTGACGTGGTCGCCCGGCTCGACGCGCATAACGACCGATCCGCCGCCCTTTGCCCTGTAGCGCTCGGTTCCCTCCGGCAGGGTGGGAATGCCGGGATAGTGCACGAGGCTCGGAGCCGCCGGTCGCAGGCCCGTCATAGCAGGATGAAGTTCTCGCATTGCGCCCTCTTGGGGATCCGGCATGCCCTCGGGCACCCACCCATACAGGTTACAAAATGCCCCAGGAAAGTAAAGTCGAGTTGACTAAAAAGAAAATATCTTCACTATGCATAAAGAGTTGAGACTCGGGGAATCCGTCGGGAACGCGGATCGCCAAAATCATCCGGGCGGGCTTGAGACTGTCAGGGAGACACGTTCAGGGAGACGTACAAAGATACGTCCGGAACAAATAGAATGGGGAATTTCACCGATGACAGACATTGTGGAGGCCGGGATTGCATCCGGCACCGAAGGTAAGCTTGTACGCGCGCTCGACTGGAAGGGCGCATTCTGGGTGGCTGCGGGCGTGCCGCCGCTCGTTCTTTTCTCCATCGGCGGCATTGCGGGCACGACGGGCAAGCTCGCCTTCGTCGTCTGGATCATCTCGATGGTGATGGGTTTCCTGCAATCCTTCACCTATGCCGAGATCGCCGGCATGTTCGCCAACAAGTCCGGCGGCGCTTCGGTCTATGGCGCCACCGCCTGGCTGCGCTATTCGAAATTCATCGCGCCGCTGTCGGTCTGGTGCAACTGGTTTGCCTGGTCGCCGGTGCTGTCGCTCGGCTGCGCCATCGCCGCCGGTTACATCCTCAACGCATTCTACCCGATTCCGGCGGCGGATTCGCAGATGGTCCTCGACTGGATCTCCGCGCATGCCGCTTCCGTCACGGCCGATAGCCCCCGAGTCGCCGAATATATCGCAGCCCATGCCGGCACCACCCCGGATGACGCCGTCAAGGCATTGCTCGGCACCGACGGCGTCGCTGCCTTGACGCCAGCGATCCGCAGCTGGTCGCTCTTCAGCTTCAGCATTCCCTTCCTTGCCACCGCCAATATCAACGCCACCTTCTTCATCGGCGGCATCCTGATGCTGATCATCTTCGCGATTCAGCATCGCGGCATTTCGGAAACGGCAAGCGTGCAGAAGTGGCTGGCAATCATCGTGCTGGTGCCGCTGCTGATTATCGGCCTCTATCCGATCGTCAGCGGCCAGATCCTTGCCACCAACGTCACCGGTCTCGTGCCGCCGACGGCCGCCTATGCCGCTGTCGACGGCACCTGGAGCAACGGCGGCTGGACGCTCTTCCTCGGCGGCCTCTATATCGCCGCCTGGTCGACCTACGGCTTCGAGACGGCGGTCTGCTACACCCGCGAACTCAAGAACCCGAAGACCGACACCTTCAAGGCGATCTTCTATTCCGGCCTTGCCTGCTGCCTGTTCTTCTTCCTGGTGC
>NZ_JBFUAY010000132.1:0-13554 GCF_056406015.1 Rhizobium sp. P1_E1
ATCCTGAACAGCGCGCGCTGCAGGTGACGCTCGACACGCCCGAGAAGATGCTGCCGCGCGGACCGTTGAATATCGGCCTGCAGGTGGCTGGCGCCGGCGCCAACGAGGACGCCTATGTGACGGTTGCTGCCGTCGATGTCGGCATTCTCAACCTGACGCGCTACGAACCGCCGAACCCGGAGGACTGGTATTTCGGCCAGCGCCAGCTCGGTCTTGAAATCCGCGACCTCTATGGCCGCCTGATCGACGGCTCGCTGGGTGCGACCGGCAAGCTCAGGACCGGCGGTGATGGCGGCGCCATTGCGCTGCAGGCAAGCCCGCCGACGCAGAAGCTCGTCGCCTTCTTCTCCGGGCCGGTGAAGCTAGACGCCGAAGGCAAGGCCAATGTCTCCTTCGACATTCCGCAATTCAACGGCACGGCGCGCGTCATGGCGGTGGCCTGGTCGAAATCAGGCGTCGGCCACGGCGTCAAGGATGTCATCATCCGCGATCCCGTCGTGGTGACCGCAAGCCTGCCGAAGTTCCTCTCCCCCGGCGACAAGGCCAATCTGCGCCTCGACATCGCCAACACCGATGCGCCGGCCGGCGACTACAAGCTGCAACTGACCGGCAATGATGCGGTCGGCATCGAGAAAGCGTCCGCCTCGCAGACGATCCGCCTCGAGGCCGGCGCGAAATCCGAGCTGACGCTTTCGCTCATCGGCAAACAGCCGGGCGCCGGCAGCGTCTCGATCAACCTCTCCGACGCTTCCGGCCTTTCGCTCGACCAGACAGTCGACGTGCCGGTGCGCCCGGCCTCCTTGCCGATCACCGAACGCAGGGTGCTGGCGCTGAAGCCTGGGGCAAAACTCACCGTCGACAAGAACCTGCTGGCCGACAACGTGCTGCCCGGCGCCTCGATCAGCGTCAACGTCACCCGTTCGGCCGCCTTCGATATTCCCGCCCTGCTGATGACGCTCGACCGCTATCCCTTCGGCTGCGCCGAGCAGACCACCAGCCGGGCGCTGCCGCTGCTCTATCTCGCCGAAGTGGCCAAGCAGGCGGGTATGGAAAACGACGACGACGTGCATAAGCGCGTGCAGGACGCGATCTACCGCGTGCTTTCCTATCAGGCCTCGGCCGGCAGCTTCGGCCTCTGGGGACCGGATTCGGGCGATGTCTGGCTCGATTCATACGTCACCGATTTCCTGACGCGAGCCCGCGAAATGAAATACGACGTGCCGGAAAGGGCTTTCGTGCAGGCGCTCGAAAACCTGCAGAACACGTTGTCTTACACCACCGACATCAAGGGCCAGGGCGACCAGATCGCCTATGCCATCTACGTCCTTGCCCGCAACAAGAAGGCTGCGATCAGCGATCTGCGCTATTATGCCGATACGATGATCAACGACTTCCCGACGCCGCTCGCCAAGGCGCATATCGCCGCTGCTTTGGCGCTCTACGGCGATGCGCAGCGGTCGAAGAATATTTTCCTCGACGCGCTGCAGATGTCGGAGCAGTCGATGGTGTCGCGCGTGAACCTGTCGCGCACCGACTATGGAACGATCCTGCGCGACGGCGCGGCGATCCTGGCGCTCGCTGCCGAAAGCCGGCCGGTCCCGCCTGTCATCCCGGAACTCGCCAAGGCGGTCGGCAAGGAATGGGAGCGCAGCAAATATAAGAGCACGCAGGAAGAAACCTGGATGCTGCTTGCTGCGCGCGCCATCCAGGGCGGTGACGACGGCCTGAAGGTCGATGTCAATGGGGCGGCACACACCGGTGCCTACATGGCACGCATGACCGGCGATGCCCTGGCTGACCATCCGCTGACGCTGACCAACCAGACAAACGACACGGTTTCGGCTGTGGTCACCACCGTTGCCGCCCCCACAGTGCCGCTGCCGGCCGGCGGCGACGGCTTCATCATCGAGCGGACCTATTACACGCTCGACGGCGAAGAAGCGAATGTCAGCGAGGCGAAGCAGAACGAACGCTACGTCGTCGTCATCCATGTGCGCGAAACCAACGACTGGCCGTCGCGCATCGTCATCACCGACCTTCTGCCCGCCGGCTTCGAGATCGACAATCCGAATCTCGTCGACAGCGCCCAGATGACGAATTTCGATTGGATCGGCGAGATCTCCGCTGCCCATACCGAATTCCGCTACGACCGCTTCGTCGCCGCCTTCAACCGCGCAGCAGGCGATGAGCGCGAATTCAACGTCGCCTATGTCGTGCGTGCCGTCACCCCCGGCACCTACGACCATCCGGCCGCAAACGTCGAGGACATGTACCGGCCGGAGCTTTCGGCCCGCACGGCAACCGGCAAGATGGAGGTCGTGACGGCGCAACAATGAGGCGGTGGCACAAGTTTGCGATCGGATCCGCAGCCGGCATCGTTCTTGCCGGTGCGGCTCTCTTTGCGCTCGATGCCGCCGACAAGGCCTTTCCGCCGCCGCTGGACAGGGCGAATGCCGTCTCCGCCGAGGTGCTGGATGCGGACGGGCAATTGTTGCGTGCCTTCGCGACGTCGGAAGGCCGCTGGCGGCTGAAGACGGCGGTCTCCGACGTCGATCCGCAATTCCTGCGCATGCTGATCGCCTATGAGGACCAGCGTTTCTACGACCACGGCGGCGTCGATCCCTGGGCGCTCGGGCGCGCTGCCGTGCAACTGATCAGCAATGGCCGCATCGTCTCCGGCGCCTCGACGCTTTCGATGCAGGTGGCGCGGCTGATCGAGCCGCGCGAAGGACGCTCGCTTTCGGCAAAACTGCTGCAGTTGGTGCGCGCCGTGCAGATCGAGCGGCGGCTGTCGAAGGAAGAGATTCTCGACCTCTATCTCACACACGCGCCCTATGGCGGCAATCTGGAAGGCGTGCGCGCCGCAAGCCTTGCCTATTTCGGCAAGGAACCGCGGCGCCTGACGGTCGCCGAAGCGGCTTTGCTCGTCGCCCTGCCGCAATTGCCGGAACGGCGCCGGCCGGACCGCAATCTCAAGGCAGCCGAGGCTGCACGCAAGCGTGTTCTTGACCGCGTGGCGGTGATTGAGGCCGTAGGTGACGGCGAAGCTGAGCGTGCCGAGGGTGTCGCGGTCCCACCGCGGCGCATGCAATTGCCCGCACTTGCCGCCCATGTCGCCGAAGCCGCACTGCGCAAGGAGCCTGATGTCCTCAAGCATCAGACGACGTTGAAGAAACAGGTGCAGCAGGGGCTGGAAGCGGTTGCGCGGGCAGCGGCAATGAAGCTCGGGCCGAAGCTTTCGCTTGCCATGGTGATGGCGGACGCGCAAACCGGTGCGATTGTCGGCGAGGTCGGCTCGGCCGATTATTTCGATGCCAGCCGCTCTGGCTGGATCGACATGACGCGCGTCAACCGCTCGCCGGGCTCGACGCTGAAGCCCTTCATTTATGGGCTGGCTTTTGAACAGGGCCTAGTGTCCCAGGAGACGATCATCGAAGACCGGCCCGCCGATTTCTTCGGCTACCGGCCGCGAAATTTCGACATGAGCTACCAGGGCGACGTCACCGTGCGCGAGGCGCTGCAGCTTTCGCTGAACGTGCCGGCCGTCAAACTGCTCGATGCCGTCGGGCCGTCGCGGCTGATGGTACGGTTCCGCCGCGCCGAGGTACGCCCGGTCCTGCCGCCGAATGAGACACCGGGACTGGCGATCGGTCTTGGCGGCGTCGGCATCACTCTGAAGGATCTGGTGCAGCTCTATACGGCACTCGCCAATCGCGGCCAGCCGGCAAGGCTCGGCGACGGCGTCACCGGCGCACCGGGCAAGCTCGACGGCGAACCGCTGCTGGAGCCGGTCGCAGTCTGGAACGTCGCCGATATTCTCTCCGGCGTCATTCCCCCCGCCGGCGCGCCGCAACGCGGCATCGCTTACAAGACCGGCACGAGCTACGGCTACCGTGATGCCTGGTCGGTCGGCTATGATGGGCGTTATGTGCTCGGCGTCTGGGTCGGACGACCTGACAACAGCGCCGTGCCGGGATTGACCGGATATGGCACTRCCGCGCCCATCCTGTTCGAAGGGTTCGCCAAGTCAGGCATCGCGACGACGCCGTTGCYCCGGCCGCCTGCAGGCACCGTGCGCATCGCCCAGTCCGAGCTGCCGATCAGCCAGCGGCGTTTCGCCCTCAATGCCAGCGGCCTGCTCGCCTCCGGCCGCGAGGCCGCGCCTGAGATCATCTATCCGCCCGAAGGCGCGCATGTCGATCTCGGCGCTGGTCAAGGCAACCTGTCACCCCTAATGCTGAAGCTCCAGGGCGGCCGAGCCCCCTTCCGCTGGCTTGCCAACGGCAAGCCGCTGCCCGATCTCTCCCGCCGGCGCATCCAGCAATGGCTGCCCGATGGCGGCGGCTACTCGAAACTGACCGTCATCGACTCGGCCGGACGCGCCGCAAGTGTCGGCGTCTTCATCGATTAAGGGAACAAAACCCAGCTGCGACCGTTTGGAACAATCTCCCTTCCAACATCAGCGGCCTCATGACACTCCCGACAGCGACCTACCGGATACAATTCCGCAACGGCATGACCTTCGATCGCGCCTGCGACCTCGTCCCCTATCTCAAGATGCTCGGCATCAGCCACCTCTACGCCTCGCCGATCTTCACTGCCGTCAGCGGTTCGACCCACGGCTATGACGTGACAGACGCCAACGAAATCGACCCGGTGCTCGGCGGCCGGGCCGGATTCGAGCGGCTGACGGAAAGCCTTGCGTCCGCAGGCATGGGGCTGATCCTCGACATCGTGCCGAACCACATGGCGGCCTCGCCGGAAAACGGCTGGTGGCGCGACGTGCTGATATCTGGCCGACAAAGCGCCTATTTCAGCCACTTCGACATCGACTGGAGCGAACCGCTGACTCTGCCGCAGCTCGGTCAGGATTTCGAGGGAGCACTCGCCGGTGGCGAGCTGCGCATCGCGCTCGACGAAACGCACGGTAACTTCGCGTTCGGTTATTTCGAGACGCTGTTGCCGCTGAACGCCGCGAGTTACGGAGCGATCGCAAATCGGCTCGACGACCCGGTTGCCACCAGAATGGCGGAGGCTGCGGCCGTCACCTCCGGCGAGAACTTCAACCGCGCGATGCGCGATATCCTCTTCGAAGGCGGCGATCGAGCCGCCCTCCAGCAGAAGCTCAATGACGTCTCGGCCGATCGCGATTTCATGAGAAGCCTGCATGAGGGACAGCATTGGCGGCTGACCCACTGGAAGGGGGCGGCGCGACATCTGAGCTATCGGCGCTTTTTCGAGGTGACCGGACTGGTCGGCACCCGCGTCGAAGATCCCCCGGTGTTCGAGGACATGCACCGGCTGGTGATCGAGCTGGTGCGCCATGGCAAGGTGCAGGGCCTGCGCATCGACCATGTCGACGGGCTCGCCGAGCCTAAGGCCTATCTCGACAGGCTGCGGGAGGCGGTGGGACCGGACACCTATATCGTCGTCGAAAAGATCCTTGGGGCTAGCGAAGTCCTGCCGGAGAGCTGGCCGGTTGCCGGCACCACGGGATATGAATTCATCGCCGCACTGAGCGAGCTGTTCATCGACGCGGGCGGCCTGYRCATATTGGACGATGCCTATCGCAGCATCGCCGTCGAGACGGGTGATCTCGAGGCGGGCCGACGAATTGCCAAGGAACTGATGGTCGAACGCAATTTCGCCGGCGAGACCAGCAGGCTGGTGTCGATCGCAGCAGGCATCTTTCCCGAGGTAAAGAGAGACGAGATCGCTACAGCCCTCAGCGAACTGCTCATCACCTTTCCCGTCTACCGCATCTATGGCGACGGCGGCCCGCTTTCCTGGCAGGATTCAGCGGTGCTGGCGGCGACCGCCTCGCAAGCCATGGCGCGGCTCGATGATCGACGTGCCCTCGACCATGTGCTGAAGCTTCTCGAAGGCAAGGTCGAAGGTCATGCGGCCCACGAGTTCCGGATCCGCTTCCGGCAATTGAGCGGGCCGGTGATGGCGAAGGCGACGGAGGACACGCTCTTCTACCGCTACAACAGGCTGCTTGCCGCCAACGAAGTGGGCGGTGAACCGGGCAAGGCGCCTGGCGGCCCGGAGGAATTCCACCGCCGCATGGCAGAGCGGGCCCGGCTGCAGCCGCATGGGCTTTCGACAAGCGCGACCCACGACACCAAACGCGGCGAGGATGCGCGTGCAAGGCTTTATGCCCTGAGCGAGGGGGCTGATGTTTTTGCACAGGCGGTCGAGCGTTGGCGCGACATGAACCGGCCGTGGCTGAAGGATCTGCCGGATGGCGCAGCGCCGGAGCCAAATGTCGAATGGATGCTCTACCAGGCGCTCGCCGGCATCTGGCCGGAAGATTTCGACAGAGGACGGACGGAAGAACTCCGCGAACGCCTCACCGATTACGCGGTCAAGGCCGTGCGCGAGGCGAAACTGCGCAGCGACTGGACGGAACAGGATGCCCCTTACGAGGAAGCAGTCACGACCTATGCCGCGGCGCTGGTTTCGCCTGATAATGACGTCTTCCTCGAGGATTTCGAAAGGGTGCTGCAGCCTTTCATCGCGGCAGGTTACCTCAACAGCCTGTCGCAGACGCTGCTCAAGCTGACAGCCCCCGGCATTCCCGATATCTACCAGGGTGCCGAAAGCTTCGACTTCAGCCTCGTCGATCCAGACAACCGCCGACCGGTCGATCATGAGCGGCTGAAGGCATGGCTTGATGAAGCCGGACCGATCGCCAAGCTGCAGGTGGCGGCGTTGAAGCAGCGCATCGTCGGGATCGGCCTGCAGCTGCGCCAGCGGCACGCAGACCTCTTTGCCAGAGGCGACTATCTGCCCCTGAAGGTGACGGGCAACCGGCGCGACCATGTCCTCGCTTTTGCCAGAGTGCAAAAGAGTGATTTCGCCATCATCGCTGCGCCGCGGCTGATGTTCGGCTGGCTCGACCCCGGCGTGCTCTTTGCCGGCCCGGAATTCTGGGAGGATACGGCGATCGCCGTCCCCTCCCCGCTTCACGGTCTGAAGGCGGATCTGCTGACCGCAAAGACGATCGAGCCTGGGGGAAGCATTTCGGTCGCCGCCCTGCTCGGGAGCCAGCCCGTTGGGCTGATCACCCCGATCTGAGGATCAGCCGTCGCAAAAATCGAGTCCATGAAAATAGTGCTTGACCTTCCAGTCGCTGGAAGGTGGATAAGCCTATCCAACGGTCCTCCGGGGCACAGGAGATAGTCATGGATATCAAGCACGACCACCACCACAGCCACGACGATGGCGATGATCATTGCCATTGCGGCCATGATCAGGAGAAGGCTGCCGATGTCATGATCCGTGATCCTGTCTGCGGCATGACCGTCGATCCGCAGGCCGGCAAGCCATCGCTCGAGCATGAGGGCCGCACCTATCATTTCTGCTCCGAGGGCTGCCGGACGAAGTTTGCGGCGGCACCTGCGGATTATCTGACCGCGAAGGACCCCGTCTGCGGCATGACCGTCGATCGCTCGACGGCGAAACACTTTCTGAAAGTCGACGGTGAAAAGTTCTATTTCTGCTCGGCCGCTTGCCAAGCGAAATTCGAAGCCGACCCCTCAGCGTATCGCAACGRCAAGCGCCCGCCGGCAAAGCCGGCGCCGACGGGCACGCTCTACACTTGCCCGATGCATCCCGAAGTCGTCAGCGACCGTCCCGGCGACTGCCCGAAATGCGGCATGGCGCTGGAGCCGATGGGCATTCCGCCTGCTGACGAAGGTCCGAACCCGGAACTCGTCGATTTCGTCAGGCGGCTCTGGGTCAGCGCCGTCCTTGCCCTGCCGCTGCTGGCGCTGAGCATGGGGCCGATGTTCGGCCTGCCGCTTCGCGAAACGATCGGCGAGCCGCAGGCCACCTACATCGAACTGCTGCTGGCAACGCCGGTGGTGCTCTGGGCGGCCCTGCCCTTCTTCCGCCGCGCATGGGCGTCTGTCGTCAACCGCAGCCCGAATATGTGGACGCTGATCGGTCTCGGCGTCGGCACCGCCTATGTCTACAGCGTCGCCGCCACGCTTGTACCCGGCATCTTCCCGATGAGCTTCCATGGCCATGGCGCGGCCGTGCCCGTCTATTTCGAGGCAGCAGCCGTTATCGTCGCGCTCGTCTTCGTCGGCCAGGTGCTGGAATTGAAAGCGCGCGAACGTACCGGCTCGGCAATCCGCGCTTTGCTCGACCTTGCGCCGAAGACGGCGCGGCGCATCGATGCCGACGGCAGCGAGCGCGACGTGCCTGTGGACGATATCCAGACCGGTGACCGGCTGCGCGTTCGCCCTGGCGAGCGGGTGCCGGTGGATGGCTCGGTCCTCGAAGGCCAGTCGACCGTCGACGAATCGATGATATCAGGCGAGCCCCTGCCTCTGGAGAAGTCGAAAGGCGACCCGCTGACCGGTGGCACGATCAACAAGAACGGCACCTTCGTCATGGCCGCCGAAAAGGTCGGCGCAGACATGGTGCTGTCGCGCATCGTCGACATGGTCGCCAAGGCGCAACGCTCGCGGGCGCCGATCCAGGGCGCTGTCGACCGGGTGTCGGCCGTCTTCGTGCCGGCGGTGGTCGCTGCTGCCATCCTTGCCTTCCTTGTCTGGGCCGCGATCGGGCCCGAGCCGCGCATGGCGAATGCACTGCTTGCCGCCGTCGCCGTTCTGATCATCGCCTGCCCTTGTGCGCTCGGCCTTGCGACGCCGATGTCGATCATGATCGCCACCGGGCGCGGCGCGCAGGAAGGCGTGCTGATCAAGGATGCCGAAGCGCTGGAGCGCTTTTCCAAGGTCGACACGCTGATCGTCGACAAGACCGGCACGCTGACTGAAGGCAAGCCGAAGCTTACCGATGTCGTCGCCTTCGGTGGGGTCGGCGAAGACCGGCTGCTGTCGCTGGCGGCAAGCCTGGAGCACGGCTCCGAACATCCGCTGGCCGAAGCGATCGTTTCCGGCGCCGAGGAGCGCGGCGTCCCCTTCGTCGAGGTCACCGGTTTCGAGGCAAAGACCGGCAAGGGCGTTCAGGGCCGTGCCGGCGGCACGACGGTGGCGCTCGGCAATGCCGCGATGCTGACCGATCTCGGCATTGATCCGGCGGTACTTGCCGAGAAGACCGAGGCCCTGCGCGGCGACGGCAAGACGGTGATGTTCGTGGTGTTCGGCGGCGCGCTTGCCGGTCTCGTCGCCGTTGCCGACCGCATCAAGCCGACGACAACAGCCGCCATCAAGGCACTGCACGACAGCGGGTTGAAGATCATCATGGCGACCGGCGACAACGAGCGCACGGCGCGTGCGGTGGCAAAAAGCCTCGGCATCGACGAGGTTCGCGCCGATGTGCTTCCGGAAGGCAAGAAGGCGCTGATCGACGAATTGCGTAGCAAGGRCGCCATCATCGCCATGGCCGGCGACGGCGTCAACGACGCCCCGGCGCTCGCCGCCGCCGATGTTGGCATCGCCATGGGGACCGGCGCCGACGTCGCGATGGAAAGCGCCGGCATCACATTGGTGAAGGGCGACCTGAACGGCATCGTCAGGGCACGGCGGCTGGCGGAGGCGACGATGCAAAACATCCGCCAGAATCTCGGCTTCGCCTTCGGCTATAATGCACTTGGCGTGCCGATCGCGGCCGGCGTGCTCTATCCGATCTTCGGGCTGCTGCTTTCGCCGATGATCGCCGCGGCCGCGATGAGCCTCTCGTCCGTTTCGGTCATTGCTAATGCGCTGAGACTGCGCTTTGCAAAATTATAGGAGACGGCGATGAATATTGGCGAAGCATCAGAACAGTCCGGCCTGCCTTCGAAGACCATCCGCTACTACGAGGATATCGGCCTCCTCCGCCCCGAAAGGGGCGGAAACGGCTATCGCGACTATGCCGCAACCGACGTCCACAAGCTGCGCTTCCTGCAGCGCTCGCGCGGCCTCGGCTTTTCCGTCGAGGAATGCCGGCAATTGCTGGCGCTCTATGAGGACAAGGACCGGGCGAGTGCCGACGTCAAGGATATCGCTCAGACAAAGCTTACCGAGATCGACCGCAAGATCCGCGAGCTGACGGAGCTGCGCCGGACGCTGGAGCACCTGGTGCATGCCTGCCACGGCAACGACAGGCCGGACTGTCCGATCCTCGAAGAGCTTTCGGACGGCGGCTGACCATTTCCAGGCGACCTGCATCAGGAAAGCTGTGGCATGTTCTGGTTGGCTGCCGGCGAGGGTGCCCGCTCGTCAGGCTCCTCGTCTTCGCCGTCGTCCAGCACCCCGTCATCCAGCCTATGCTTGATCGCCAGCGCGTAGATCACGTCGAGAATATTGCGGTCTCTGAGATGAGGATCCATCAGGGCGAGAAGCGAGGCTCGGACGATCTTCTTGCTGGTGGCCTTCGGACAACGCGCCTTGACGAAATCATAGAGCGCCTCATCCGTCAGCCCTTCCATGGCGCCGTCCACGAGAGCTTCGTAGACCCGCTTCTTTTCCTTCATTCTTTATTTTCCCCCGCAAATCAGCGGCGTCATGATCTGTCATGTAATTGTCATAAACAATTGGGGATTTGAGGCGCTGGTCCGCTTGAGAAGACTATTTTCATGATGATCCGGCGACGATCTTCGGCCCGCATGATTTTTTTACCGCGCCGGGAATAAAACCCGCCGCACTTGCGTATACTCAATCATGGAACGCAAAGAACGCCCCTTCGACGTCATCGGACAGCTTGCAGCGCTGAGGCGCTACGCTCGCTCGCTGGTGCGCAATTCGGACGAGGCGGAGGATCTGGTGCATGATGCGCTGGTGCGCGCCTTCGAGAAGCGAAAGAGCTTCCGCAGCGGCGGCAACCTGCGCACCTGGCTGCTCTCCATCCTGCACAATGCCCATATCGATCGTCTTCGCCGGAACCGATCGCTGACGCGCCGCCACGATGAGGCGGCTGTCGAAGCCGAGCAGTCGCTTCCGGCCGGCCAGGAACACGCCGTGCGCCTGCAGCAGGTGCGTGACGCCTTCTTCGACCTCCCGGAGGAACAGCGCGAGGCGCTGCACCTCGTCGCGATCGAAGACCTTTCCTACCAGGAAGCCGCCCAGGCGCTCGGCATTCCCGTGGGGACGCTGATGTCGCGCATCTCCCGCGCGCGCGCTCAACTGCGCGAATTCGAGGAGAAGACGCCGCGGGTTTCGCATCTGAGAATCATCGGAGGGAACGGCAATGAAAGCAATTGATCCGATCCTCGATGCCGATCTTAACGCCTATGTCGATGGCGAGCTCGATGTCGCTCGTCGCATCCAGGTGGAATCCTATCTTTCCGAGAATCCGGCGATTGCCGCCAAGGTCATGGCCGACCTCAGCGTGAGGGGCGAACTGCGTCTGGCGCTGGCCGGCGAAAGTGCCTTTGGCCGCCCCGAGACCCGCGATGCCGCCCGGCGGCTGGAACGTGGCCTTTCCTATGGCCGCATCTTCCATTCCATGCAGCGCGTTGCCGCCGTCGGCATTCTGATCGCCGCCGGCTGGGTGGCGCACAATTCCTTCGGCGCCTTCTCGGCGACTGAGGTGGTGGCATCGGTTCCGGCACCCGCCTATGTCGAGGATGCCGTCCGCGCCTATCAGACCGCCGCTCTGCGCCAATCGATGCCTCCGCAGACGCCGGCCAGCTATAGCGCTGACGATATTCGCGCCGCCACCGCGATCGTGATGCCCGAACTGCCTAGGGATTGGAAGGTCGCCGACGTGCAGATCTTCCCGTCCGAATTCGGCCCCAGCGTCGAGATGGCGATCGAACAAGCAGATGGAAAGCGACTGTCGCTTTTTGCCGTCCGTCCGGGCGCCTTCGAGGTCAAGCCGGTCAGTCATCTCACGCTGGAAAAAGCAGAAGCCGCCTATTGGCAGATCGGCGAGGTCGCTTATGCGCTGATCGCCGACGATAGCGGTCTCAATCTCGATCAGGCGGCCGAACGGCTCGCCCGCTCGCTCTATTAATTCRAACCGAGGAGATCAGCATGAACCCGATCAATCCCCGCTACGGAGCTGTCGCCGGCTCCCAGGCCCTCTTCGACGAAGGCCTGCGCCAGCATATGCTGCGCGTCTACAACTATATGGCTCTCGGCCTCGTCATAACAGGCCTCGTCGCCTTTGTCGTCGGCTCGACGCCGGCACTCTACGTCCCGATCTTCGGCTCGCCGCTGAAGTGGGTGGTGATGCTTGCCCCGCTCGCCTTCGTCTTCTTCTTCTCGTTCAAGATCCAGACGATGTCGGCCAGCACCGCTCAGATCACCTTCTGGGCCTTCTGCGCCGTGATGGGCCTGTCGCTTGCTTCCGTCTTCCTGGTCTTCACCGGGATGAGCATCGCGCGGACCTTCTTCATCACCGCCACGATGTTCGGCGCCACCAGCCTCTACGGCTATGCGACGAAGCGCGATCTCTCGCGCATGGGCTCGTTCCTGATGATGGGCCTCTTCGGCGTCATCATCGCCTCGGTCGTCAACATCTTCCTGGGTTCAAGCGCGCTGCAGTTTGCGATCTCGGTGATCGGCATCGTCGTCTTCGTCGGTCTCACCGCTTACGACACGCAGAACATCAAGGAACAGTATTCGGAAAACTTTGATCAGGAATCGAACCAGAAGCTTGCCGTCTTCGGTGCGCTCTCGCTCTACCTGAACTTCGTCAACATCTTCCAGCTTCTGCTCAACTTCACGGGCGAGCGGGAATAGGACTGCGCTTCTGGGGGCAAAGGAAGCGCAAGAGCGCCTGGTCTGCAGTCTGTGACAGGATGGCGGACTGGGTGCTCACCTAAAGGAGACGGCCGGGCCAACGCCCGGCCGTTTTCGTTTCAGATGATACCCCAGGCGCGATAGCGGCCCCGGCCGGTAATTTCACGAATGCCGATCTCATTGACGAGGTTCAGCGCACCGCGCGGCGTGATGCGCAGATGACGGGCGATCATCGCCGCCGAGACCATTGGCCGCGACAGGATGAAATCGGCAAGCTCCGGCAGGCTGCTGTTCGAACGGCGGCCGCGAAAGCGCAGCTCCATCTGCGTGCGTGCCAGCGACAAGCGATCGATTTCCTTGAGGCCGGCCACAGCACCCAGATGCATCGCCTCCAGAAATGCTTGCAGCCGCGTGGCCCGATCGCGCGCCCGACGACGCTCATGGCGCACCAACTTCAGCCCACCGTAAAAAGAAAACAGATGCGAGGCGACCTTGCCGCGGGCGCGTAGATGGCTTGCGACCAGAAGGCCACCGAGCCAGTGCTGACGCCGCAACGGCTCGATCCTTTCCCAGGCTTCGAAGAGGATGATGGCGCCGAGAACCGGTGGCAAGCTATCGGCCAATGGCTGGACGCTTCGCCATTCCGCAAGCCGCTGTTCCTCGTCCCACTCGTCGTCACCGAGCAAACCGAGAGGATCTTCGTTGCGCCTTGCCGGGGTAACGGCGGCCGTCTCGCTTGCCGGCGTTTTCCCGGCATGGATCTCGAGCAGCTTCTGCGAACGGGCAAGAAGCGCATCGATCTCCGCCATCTCGGCAGCGAGCGGCCCGTCCTCATCCTCACCCTCTCCGTCGGACTCTACCGGAACTGCCAGGCTCTTCGCTTCCTGCGCTTTCCCCTCCCCTTCCCCGC
>NZ_JBFUAY010000133.1:0-13387 GCF_056406015.1 Rhizobium sp. P1_E1
ATGTCATAGCCCTTGATCGCCACATGCATCAATTCCGTGTCGTGATTCCACGGGGTCGGCATCACAGTCACCGTCGCCTTGAAAGGCTGGGCGGCATTGTCAGGACCCGGCCAGTCATAGGGGAAATAATTGATCATCTCCTCGACGCGAACCGATTGCGGATCGGGTAGCGCCCCGCCGGTCAACGACCGGCGGACGAAGGCATAGGACGCGCTGTCGACATCGGCGGAAAAGGTCGAGACCGGATCCGTCGCGACGCTCTTGATCGGATTTGCCGCGGCATTGGCAAACCGCTCGCGATTGGGATCGAGCTGAATCTGGACACGCCCCTCCGCAGGCGGAGCAGGCGAGGGGGCGATGGCGGCCATCGGTTCGGCCAATTGCTGCTGGGGGGCGATGCCGGGAGCGGCCGGCGCAGAGCGTTTGGCGGCCCCAAGTGCCGTGGCGAAACCCTCCGATTTGTTCGTGAGGGTGGCGATGTTGTTGGCGTCGAATTCGGATATCCGCGCCGCGCCGGGTTTCGCGACGGCCGGTGTCTCCTTGTCCTGCAGCGCTTGCGCGTCAACGACAGATTGCTCAGCCAGGGTACCGTTTTCGGCCGGTGCTTGCGGCGCGACCGCGACCGGTTGTTTCGACGCCTCACCTCGCGAAAGGTTGCCGGCGATCTCAGTCTGGTCGACGATCGGCAATCCATTGCCGGTCAGTTCGATCGCGAGATAACCGGCGGCCGGAATGACGAGCAGCGTCGCAAGGGCTGAACCGGCGAGGAATTTCTTGTTCATGGCAGGGCTCCATATCCAGTTGATGATGGAGCTTTGACGCCAGCCTTTCGCATTTCCTTGGGGCGCCAGCGCATTATTTCCGGCGGTGTCGAAGGCCTGCATCGCAGCAGTAAGCGCGCGCGCGCGCGCCTCCGGCGTCGCTGCCGGCGGTGTGGAGTGGGAGAGCTTTTCGAGTTCCTTGTCCACGGTCATACCTCTTCCTTCCCAAGCACGGCCTTCAGCCTCTTGCGCGCCTCATGGACCTGCCAGGACACGGTCGCCTCCGAGCAGCCCATGATATCGGCAGCAGCCGAATGGCTGAGACCTTCGCCGTAAACGAGCAGCACGGCGTCGCATTGCCTCTCCGGCAAGGCGCGCACGGCCGCCCACAATTCGCTCGATATCTCGTCGTCATTTCCGCCCGGCGCATCCTGCGGTGGTTCGGCTGCGTAAGCGCGGAATGTCTGCGCCTCTCGTGCAAGCTTGCGTCTATGGTCGCGGGCGGCGTTGAGCGTCAGAGTGTAGAGCCATGTCCTGAAGCGGCTGGCGCCGCGAAAGCTGCGGATGGCCGCGCCGAGCTTGACGCAGACCTCCTGGGCGATGTCGTCGGCGTCCGTGGAACTGCCCGACCAACGCCACGCCGTCGCATGGACGAAATCATAATGGCGCGAGACCAGTTGCCCGAAGGCCTCCCGGTCGCCGCCCTGCGCTCGTTCTATGAGCTCCGCGTCCAATTCCGCACCTACCCCATGCTGCCAAGCAAGATGCTATTTCCAGATTGAGACGTTTCTCGGATGGCTTTCCTTGGGTCGATGGCCAAAAAATTATCGGGAATTTTGAGTTGGCGCGACATTCACGGGTCGCGACCAGACAGGTCGTCCCCGCCACGAAGGCGCATGATGAGGACAGAGTCGGCCAGGGACATGACCTGTCACGTCCCAAATCGCGAAAGGACCTCCATGTCCGCTCAACCACCTGCCCCCACCGAAAAGGGCATCCTGCAGTTTCTCGCGATTTGCGATGCCTTCTATCCGCCAGACGCCGTTCAAGCATCGATCGAACAGCAGCGACATTGGTACGACGCTCTCTGCGCACGCTTCGATCGCCCGCTGCCCCCGGAGATGATCTTTGCGGACGGCATGCTCCAGCGCATACCGATCCGGCGCTACCGTCCGCGGAAAATCAGCACGCGCACCATTCTGCTCTATCTTCATGGCGGTGGCTTCGTTGTCGGTTCGCTCGAGAGCCATCATGCCATCTGCGCCGAGATTGCTGATTTTGCCGGCGCGGAACTTGTTTCGGTCGATTACCGGCTAGCCCCTGAATATCGCTGGCCGGCACAGACGGATGACGGCTTTACCGTGTTGAAACATCTGCTTTCCGCCAACAGCAAGGTCGTGCTGATCGGCGACAGCGCCGGGGCCAATCTTGCGGCGGGGCTTGCGTTGCGCGCGCGCGACGAGGGCCTGTCAGGCGTCGTCGGCCAAGTCCTGATCTATCCGGTGCTCGGCGGTGACCTTACTGCAGGCTCCTATGTCGAAATGGCCGCGGCCCCCGGATTGACGACGGCGGATGTCGCCTATTATCGCGAGATCTTGCAGGCGCCAGCAGGCAACGAGATTGCCGAACCGCTGCAGGCAGCTTCGCTTGCCGGGCTGCCGCCGGCCTTCATCACGGTCGCGCATTTCGATCCGCTCCGGGACGACGGCCGGCACTATGCCGCCCGGCTCACCGCGGAGGGCGTCGAAGTCTGGTTCCGGGAGGAGCCGCAGATGGTGCACGCGTGGCTGCGCGCCCGCCACATGAGCGATGGCGCGCGGGACGGCTTCCGTGCCGTGTGCGAGGCCATAAGGCGTTTTGCGCAGACCTGACGATCACATCAGGTCACGCGCGATCCGCTTTTCCGCAAAGACCTTTTCGAAGATCTGCACATCGTCCTCGAAAGCGGTGACGACAGCGCTGATGATCCAGTCGGTCTGGGTGCAGGCAATGCGCGCGGTCGCGACTGTGCGGACGAACCAGCCGGGGCGGCGCATGTCGCAGGTCCAGGTCGACGTCCCGGTCATCGACAACGGATTATCGGGCGCAATCGACCAGACTTCCTCCCGCAATTGCCGGGTCGAGAGGCCGGTCTCAGGGTGTTCGGTGAGCCCGGTATCCTCGTGGATGTGATACTCCGTTCGGGCGGCCGAGAGATCGCGGACGACCTGCCGCTTCGTCGCGGCGGCCGCGTGCTCGATGTATTTCGGCAGCGGATCGGGATTGGCCGGTTCCTTGATGTCGATCCGCTGGTGCTCGCCGAGCATCGGCAGCCCCAGGCCGAGTGCCGCGATATCGACCTCGATGCCTTCGTCATCAGGCGGCGGCAGGATCATCGGCCAATATGCGGTGGAAAGCGAAAGGCGGATGCGATGCCCCTTGCGGAAGCGATAACCGCAGGCATCGAGCACCAGCCGGATCGACACCTTCTCGCCTGGTATCAGCGGCTTGGGATCTGCATTGCCGTCGCGGTGAGTGAGATTGACGACGCCGAAGGCGACACGCGTTGCCGTGCCATCCGGATGGACATCGACGAGCCGGGCGCAGAGATTTCCGCCCGCCGTCCGAGAGCGCAGCGCAAGCGTGAGCACAGGCCGGCCGAGATAGTCGTAATCGCCAGCAAGCGGCATCGTATCGAAGATCAGCGAGCCGGCATCGTCCGAGCGTTGATCGATCGCCATTTCGGCATCGGGCTTCAGCGTAAAATACTCACCGGATGCCGTCCCGGTGTCGAGCGGAGAGCGGAGATAGACGGGATGCTCGGGCGCGTGCGGAATCGGCATGCCTTCCGTCAGCTTGCCGAACTGCTCGACATAGAAACACTGCATCTGCGGCGGCGACCAGACGTCCCTCGCAATCCAGAAACCAGGGTCGCTGTCGCGTCGCGGGGCAGGGCGGATGGCATCGAGAATATAGGCGCGGGCCTGCGGCAAGGTGTCGATGCCGTTATCCTCGCCACGCAGCCATTTGTTCCACCAGGCGATCGCTTCGCCATGGAAATCCGTGCGCGGCTTCGGCCAGGCAAAGTGCGGATATTTGTGAACCCAGGGACCGATCAGTGCCTTCGCTTTGTGGCTCAGGCCTTCGACCGCCATCAGCGGCGTATTGCGGTAGCCGTCCGCCCAGCCGGCGATGACAAGCGCGGGAATCTCCACGCTCGAAAAATCCTCTGAGATCGAGCCGTGACGCCAGAAATCGTCGCGCCGCTGATGGGTCAGCCACTCCTCCATGAAGAAGGGTTCGCCGGCCAGGCGTTCCAGCCACATCTCCTTCCAGCGTTCGCCGACAAGTGCGGGATCGGGCGGGCGCGACTGGTAGCCGAGCATCGTTGCCGCCCATGAGAGCTGGGCGGAGAGATGGCAGCCGTTCTTGTAGTGGATGTCGTCATTGTAACGATCGACGGTCGAGGCGATCGATATGACGGCCTTCAGCGCCGGCGGTCGCAATGCTGCGACCTGCAGGCTGTTGAAGCCGCCCCAGGAGATGCCCATCATGCCGACCGAGCCGTTCGACCATGGCTGCGCGGCAATCCAGGCGATCAGCTCGCAGGCATTGGCAAGCTCGCTTTCGGTATATTCGCCGTCGATGACGCCGCCGGATTCTCCGGATCCGCGGATATCGACGCGCACACCGGCAATGCCTGCGGCCGCGAACACCGGATAGGTCGACTCATCCCTGAGGCAGGTTCCGTCCCGTTTGCGATAGGGCAGGAATTCGAAGACGGCAGGAACCGGATCTTCCTCAGCACCATCCGGCATCCAGATGCGCGCGGCAAGCCGCGTCCCATCCTTCAGGGTAATCCATTCATTCTCGATGGTTGCGAAGCCGCGCGAGGTCATGCTCATTCCTTGATGCACTTTCCGTGAGACGAGGACTCTGCCCTCGTCGAGTCAGTTACCGGCGCTCTCCATGCGACGCGTGGCAAGCACCCGTTCCAGCCAGCCGATTTCCATTTCCGGTACGGATTTCAACAGCAGATCGGTGTAGTCGTCAAAGGGCGGGGAGAGCGCCGTCGATTTCGGACCGAACCGCACCAGCTTGCCACGATGCATCACCGCCACGCTGTCGGCAATCGCCCTGACGATCGCGATGTCGTGGGTGATGAAGAGGTAGGACAGCTGTTCTTCTTCCTGCAGGCGCAGGAGAAGCTTGAGGATACCCTCCGCCACCAGCGGATCGAGCGCCGAAGTCGGCTCGTCGCAGAGGATGAGTTCGGGCTTAGCGGCAAGCGCTCTGGCGATCGCGACGCGCTKCTTCTGGCCACCTGATAGTTCGGCCGGGTAGCGGTCGACGAAACCCTTGCCCATTTCGATCTGGTCGAGCAGTTCCTTGACCCGGGCGGTTTTCTCGGCACCTCGAAGGCCATAATAAAAGGTCAGCGGGCGGCCGATGATGTCGCGGACCGTCTGCCGCGGGTTCATCGCCGTATCGGCCATCTGGTAGATCAGCTGGATACGCCTCAGGTCGTCATTCGGCCGGCTCTTAAGGCCTGGCATCAGCGGCTTTCCATCAAAGACGATGCGCCCGCTGCTCGGCGGCAACAGGCCGGTGATGACGCGCGCCAGGGTCGATTTGCCCGAGCCGGATTCGCCGACGACGGCAAGCGTCTGGCCCTTCGGCACATGCAGCGAGACATCGTGCAGCACCTTGAAGCCGTTGGAATATTCGGCACTGACATTTTCCACCTTGAGAAGTGCCGTGGACTGATCGGCCGCCTCCTCACGATAGGCCTGCCTGACGTTGACGAGGGCGCGGGTATAATCCTGTCGCGGCGCCTCGATGATCTGCTGGACGCTGCCGTATTCGACTTGCTTGCCATAACGCAGGACCATGATGTCGTCGGAGATCTGGGCGACGACAGCAAGGTCGTGGGTGATATAGAGGGCGGCCGTGTGCGTTTCCTCGATGGCATGCTTGATCGCCGCCAGCACGTCGATCTGCGTGGTGACGTCCAGTGCTGTGGTCGGCTCGTCGAAGACGATGAGTTCGGGGTTGGAGCAGAGCGCCATCGCCGTCATCGCCCGTTGCAGCTGGCCGCCGGAGACCTGGTGGGGAAAGCGCTCACCGAAGGTTTCGGGATTGGGCAGGCCGAGAACCCCGAACAGATAAAGCGCACGTTTGCGCGCCGCGTCCTTGGTCATCAAACCATGCTTGACCGAAGCTTCGATCACCTGATCGCCGAGTCTGTGCGCCGGATTGAAGGCGGCGGCGGCCGATTGCGCGACGTAGCAGACCCGCGCGCCGCGGATTTTCCGGATGCCGTTCTTGCCGAGCGTCAGGATATCGGCGCCGTCGAGCCGCACCTCACCGCCGGTGATTTCGGCGCCGCCTCGGCCATAGGCGAGTGCGGAAAGGCCGATCGTTGACTTGCCGGCGCCCGATTCGCCGATCAGGCCGAGAACCTTGCCCTTCTGCAGATCGAAGGAAACCCCGTCGACGATCGTCACCCGCCTGGGCGGTTCGCCCGGCGGATAGCTGGTTGCTTCGATCTTCAGATTGCGAACGGAAAGAAGCTCAGGCATCGCCACGCCCTCCCTTGAGGCTGGATGTGCGTTTCAGAAGCCAGTCGACGACGAGGTTGACGCAGACGGCAAGCACGGCGATCGCCGTGCCCGGYACCAGCGCCGCCGAGATGCCGAAGATGATGCCGTCCTTGTTGTCCTTGACCATGCCGCCCCAATCGGCCGCGGGCGGCTGAATGCCGAGGCCGAGGAAGGAAAGCGTCGAGAGGAACAGGATCGAGAAGGCGAAGCGCAGCCCGAACTCGGCCAGCAGCGGCGACAGGGTGTTCGGCAGGATTTCGCGGAAGATGATCCAGAGCTTGCCTTCGCCGCGCAGCTTGGCCGCCTCGACGAATTCCATCACCGCGACATCGAGTGCCACGGCGCGGCCGAGACGGTAGACGCGGGTGGAATCGAGGATCGCCATGACGAGGATCAGGACGACGATATTCTGCGGCAGGACCGCAAGAACCACCAGCGCGAAGATCAGCGTCGGGATCGACATCATGAGATCGTTGAAGCGCGAAAAGACCGTGTCGATGATGCCGCGCGAGACGGCAGCGGTGAAGCTCAGGATAATGCCGAGCGAGAAGGAGATGACGGTGGCGGCCGACGAGACCAGCAGCGTCGTGCGCGCGCCATAGATCAGGCGCGAGAGGATGTCGCGGCCGAGATTGTCGAGGCCGAAGATGTATTGATTATCCGGCAGCTGCCAGACGTCGCCGACGACCTGCGTCTCGCCATAGGGGGCGAGCCAGGGGGCGAAGAGCGCGAAGATGAAGGCGATGGCGATACCGGCCATGCCGATCCAGGCGGTGATGGGGATGTTTCTCAATCTCATCGCGGATGCCTCAGCCGGGGATTGGCGATAATCGCGAGGATATCGGCCGTCATATTGAGGAAGATGTAGACAGCCGCGAAGATCAGGCCGCAGGCCTGTACCACGGGCATGTCGCGCACGGTGACCGCATCGACCATATATTGCCCCATGYCGGGATAGACGAAGACCACTTCGACAACGACGACGCCGACCACCAGATAGGCAAGGTTCAGCGCGATGACATTGATGATTGGCGCGAGCGCATTGGGGGCGGCATGCTTGACGATCGCGCGGAAGGCGCTAAGGCCCTTCAGCTCTGCGGTCTCCATGTAGGCGGAGGACATGACTGAGAGGATCGCCGCTCGCGTCATGCGCATCATGTGCGCGAGCACGACGAGCACGAGGGTCGCCGTCGGCAGCGCGATCGCCTTCAATCGTTCGATGAACCCCATGCTGTCATAGACGGTCGCTGGAAAGGTCGCCATGCCAAGGTTCACCGCGAAGACGAGGATCAGCAGGTAGCCGATGAAGAATTCCGGCAGTGAGATCGCCGCAAGCGAGATCACGTTGATGATCTTATCCGGCAGGCGGTTGCGGAAATGCACTGACAGCATGCCGAGGCCGACCGCGAGCGGCACGGATATCACCGCTGCGAAACCCGCCAGGAAAAGCGAATTGCCGAGGCGCTTGCCGATCTGTTCGCTCACCGAATTCTTGCTGGCCCAGGAGGTGCCGAAGTCGCCCTGAACGGCGTTGCCGAGCCATTCGACGTAGCGCGTCGTGATTGGACGATTCAGCCCGAGATCCTCTCGAATATTGGCAACGGCCTGCGGTGTCGCCGACTGACCGAGATAGGTGGTGGCAAAATCGCCGGGCAGGGCTTCCAGACCGCCGAAGATCAGGATGGAAACGGCAAAAAGCAGGACGAGGCTGAGCACGAAGCGCTCGAGGATAAGGGCAAGCAGCGGAAAGCGCTGCCGGAACCCGAGGCCGGGCAAGATGCTTGGGGCAGGATTGGTCATGGCGAGGACCTCGCGCTAGAACGTCGGGAGGACCGCGGGGTTTCATCCCACGGTCCAGGCTTCGTTGGAGATCGGAGGGGCAAACGCCCCCTTGCCATCAGGCGTCCAGCCAGACGCGGGTCGCGACGTAGCCGTTCGACATGTCGTTGCCGATGTCGTGGACATAGCCCTTCACCTGCTTGGTGGAGGCGTTCACGAAGTCGTTGAACATCGGCAGGATCACCCCGCCCTCGTCGCGCACCGTCATCGCCATGGTGCGATACATGTCCTTGCGCTTGGCTTCATCAAGTTCGGAGCGGGCCTGCAGCAGCAGCTTGTCGAAGTCAGGACGCTTGAACTTGGTGTCGTTCCAGTCCGCTGTCGAGAGATAGGCGGTGGAATACATCTGATCCTGCGTCGGACGGCCCCCCCAATAAGAGGTCGAGAAGGGCTGGACGTTCCAGACGTTGGTCCAGTAGCCGTCGCCCGGCTCGCGCTTGACCTCGATTTCGATGCCGGCCTTTTTGCAGCTTTCCTGATAGAGAACGGCCGCGTCGACGGCGCCGGGGAAGGCGACTTCGGAGGTGCGCAGAAGGACCGAGCCGCTATGGCCCGACTTCTTGTAGTGGAACGCCGCCTTGTCAGGATCGTAGGCGCGCTGCTCGATGCCTTCGGGGAACAGCGCATAGGTGCTGTTGATCGGGAAGTCGTTGCCGACCTTGCCGTAGCCGCCGAGGATCTTCTGCACCATGGTCTCGCGGTCCATGGCGTATTTGAGGGCCAGGCGCAGGTCGTTGTTGTCGAACGGCGCCTTGTCGCAATGCATGATGAAGACGTAGTGGCCGCGGCCGGCAGTCGAGAGGATCTCGACATTCGGCGCGCGCTTCAGCAGGTTGACGGTCTTCGGGTCGACGCGGTTGATGTAGTGCACCTGGCCGGACGACAATGCCGCGATGCGGGCGGTGGCGTCGTTCATGCCGATGATCTCGATCGAATCGACATAACCCCGGTCGGAGCGCCAGTCGTCCTTATTCTTTTCGAAAGTTGCGCGGACGCCGGGCTCGAAGCTCGTCATCTTGTAGGGGCCGGTGCCGATCGAGGCGAGCGGATCATCGACGCCGCCATTCGGCTGAATGACCAGATGGTAGTCGGACAGCAATAGCGGCATGTCGGCATTGCCTTCGCTGAGGGTCAGCACGAGATTGCCGCCGTCGGCCTTGATCTCCTTGATCGAGCCGAGAACACCGAGCGCGCCGGATTCCGACTTCGCATCCGTGTGGCGCTTCAGCGTCGCAACAACGTCGTCGATCGTCAGTTCCTTGCCATCGTGGAACTTGACGCCCTTGCGGATCTTGAAGGTCCAGGTGACAGCGTCCTTCGACGGCTCCCAGGATTCGGCAAGCGAGGGCACGGCGGCACCCGTCAGCGGATCGGACTCGACCAGCATGTCGCCCCAGCAGCGGCCGATGCAGAACATGACCTGCGATAGGAATTTTGCCGGATCCTTCGAATCGGTGGCTGCACCTCCTTCGAGGCCGAGCTTCAAGTGGCCACCGCGTTTCGGTTCGGCGGCTTCGGCGCTTTCGGTGAAGAGCTTGTCGGCGACGGCAAGTGTGATGCCGGCCGCCATGGCGCGTCCCATGAATTCGCGGCGGCTGAGCCCGCCGGCGGTGACAYGGCTTGCGAGATATTTCGTGTAGTCGTTCATTCCCCAGTTCCTTCTTTATGGTGCGTTGACAGAACTTCCGGGCAGGTCCGCAGACGGTTCCTCTCCATCTCCGGTGCCCGCATCATGCGGGAAAACAGTGCGGTTGCTGCCGCGCGGTTATTTTCCTTTCCAAATGGGGCTTCGCTTCTCGGCGAAGGCCCGTGCGCCTTCCAATTGGTCTTCGCTCGAATAGAGCCTGTCGACGGTCGCAAACTGCCGCTTGGTGATCTTGTTCATGGCAGTCTGGAACGTCGAACCCTCCGCTTCGCGCACGATTTCCTTGATGGCCGCATAGACGAGCGGCGGCCCGCTCTCGAGCAGCCTAGCAAGCTCCCATGCTCTCTCCATCAGCCTGTCGGCCGGCAGGACCTCGTTGACGAAACCCCAGCGATGCGCCTCGTGAACGTCGAGCCAGCGACCGGTCAAAAGCATGTCCATGGCGATGTGGTAAGGAATGCGCTTCGGCAGCTTGATCGAAGCTGCATCGGCAACCGTGCCCGAACGGATTTCCGGCAGGGCGAAGGTCGCGTGCTCGGCGGCGATGATCAGGTCGGCAGAAAGCGCAATCTCCAATCCACCGCCGCAACAGATGCCGTTGACCGCACAAATGACGGGCTTGTTGAGGTCGCGCAGCTCCTGCAGCCCGCCGAAGCCGCCCACACCGTAGTCCYCGTCGACCGCATCACCTGATGCCGCGGCCTTGAGATCCCAGCCGGCACAGAAAAACTTCTCGCCGGCGCCCGAGACGATGGCGACGCGCAATGTCGGATCGTCGCGGAAATCCCGGAAGATCAACCCCAGGGCACGGCTGGTCGCAAGGTCGATGGCATTCGCCTTCGGCCGGTCGATGACGACTTCGAGTACTCCACCGTCATGTCGTGTGCGAATGTGGTCGCTCAACCTTTACTACCTCCTCCGCCGTACCAGGGCATCGACTACGACAACACCATGCCCTTCGGGAAGAACCATCAATGGATTAATGTCGAGTTCCTCCAGGGATGCCGCATTCTTTACGACATAATCTGCCGTTGCTGAGACAGCACCGACCACGGCTTCGAGATCGCCTTTTGGCCGCCCGCGATAGCCATAGATCAATTTTGCAAGTTTGAGACGCGAAATTGCCGCGTGAATGTCGGTTTTCGTCGCCGGAAGGGGCAGAACGACGGAATCTTCAAGCAATTCTACGAAGATTCCGCCCGCTCCCAAGGTGAGCGACAATCCGAAGACAGGGTCGCGGATGGCGCCGACAATGAGCTCGGCGACCGGTGAAACGATCATTTTCTCGACGAGATAACCGGCATTCGGCGGCATGGCCGCCGCCGCATTCGAGACCGCTTGCATATACTTTAGGTTGAGTGCGACCGCCCCAGCCTCGGTCTTGTGTGCAATGCCGAGCGCTTTGAGCACGACAGGAAAACCGAGCCGCTCAGCCTGCTCGGCCGCTTGACCGGGAGAGGAGGCCACCAGCCCTTGCGGAACCGGAAGGCCGAAGGCGGCAAGCTCGGCCTTCGCATCGGCCTCCGTCAGCGTCTCGATCTCGCCATCGATAGAGGACACATCGAGCAGCGGCAGGGGCGGCGGGCGATTCCACGCCTGGCCGATGCCGGCGGCGACTTCCGCAGCCGTGATGGCTTCGTCGATACCGCAGAAGGCAATGATGCCATTTGCCATCAGCCGATCGGCGATYGGCTCCGGCATGTTTTCCGGAAGGGTTGCCAGAAGGCCGGCCAGTGCACCGGTTGCGGCGGCAGCCGTCATGACCGCGTCTGCCGTCATCGCCCATTCGGATGCATCGCAGCGGTCACCGCGGGGGAAGTCGAGGACGACGAGATTGAGGGCATAGCCGCCGTCGAACATGGCGCTGAAGGCTTCGGTCTGGCGTGCGAGATCCCCCCACACGAAGGTGTGGTAATCGAGCGGATTGGAAAGCGTCACCATCTCGCCCAGCACCCGCCGCAGCCGTGGCAATTGTTGCGGCTGCAACGCTGGGAATTCCACATTGCGACCGACGGCGGCATCCGCCATCAGCGAGGCTTCGCCCCCCGAACAGCTCATCGACGAGATCGAATGGCTGGCGAGCGGTCCGGCGACATGCAGCAGCTTCAGGGTTTCGAGCAGCGCCGGCAAGGTCTGGACACGGCCAAGGCCGAGGCGGGCGAGCACGGCGTCGGCGACCGCATCGCTGCCGGCAAGCGAGGCTGTATGCGACACCGCCGCGCGTTTTGCCTGCTCGGACCTGCCGACCTTCAGCACGACGACCGGCTTCCTCGACCGCCGGGCCATGGTGGCCAGACGTTCGAGTGCAGAGAGATCGCCGAAACCTTCGACATGAAGGCCGACCGCCGTGACGCGCGGGTCGTCGATCAGTGCGCAGGCGACATCGGCAAGCGATGTCTGCGCCTGATTGCCGGCAGTGACCACATAGGCGATCGGCACGCCGCGGGTCTGCATGGTCAGGTTGATAGCGATGTTGGAGGATTGCGTGAGGATGGCGACGCCACGTTCGATACGCTGCATGCCATGCTGATCGGGCCAGAGCAGCGCACCGTCGAGACCGTTGATCAGCCCGTAGCAATTCGGCCCGAGGATCGGCATGTCGCCAGCCGCCTCCAGCAAGGCCTGCTGCAGCGCGGCACCGTCGCCGAGTTCACCTGTCGCCTCGCTGAAACCCGATGCATAACAGACCGCCCCGCCGGCACCGGCCTCAGAAAGGCTGCGGACAATCTCGACGGTCAGCGTCCTGTTGACGCCAACGAAGGCGGCGTCAGGCGCCTGGGGAAGATCGGATACGGAGCGATAGCAGGGCCGCCCGAGCACCTCTTCGAGCTTCGGATGGACAGGCCAGATCTCGCCCGCAAAACCCATGCGATCGCACTGCTCGATCACCCTGCGCGCCTCGCGGCCGCCAAAGACGGCGATCGTTTGCGGTCTGAGCAGGCGGTCGAGCGGGCGAGGCGTCATCGGCTCACGCTCCCAAGGGTCTAAGCAGGTCGCGGCTGATGATATGCCGCTGGATTTCAGAGGTGCCGTCCCAGATGCGCTCGACGCGCGCATCGCGCCAGAAGCGGGCGAGCGGCAGGTCGTCCATCAGGCCCATGCCGCCGAAGATCTGGATCGCCTCATCGGTGACGCGGGCCAACATTTCGGAGGAGTAAAGCTTGGCCGAGGCGATCTGCCGGTCTGCGGAGAGCCCGGCATCGAGCCGCCAGGCGGCGGCGAGCGTCAGCCAGTCGGCCGCGTCGATCTCGGTTATCATATCGGCGAGCTTGAACGACACGCCCTGATTGGCGCCGATCGGCTTGCCGAACTGTTTGCGCTCGGCGGCGTAGGGCAGCGTCATGTCGAAGACGCGCCGTGCCCGGCCGACGCAGGTGGCGGCAACCGTCAACCGTGTGCCGTAGAGCCATTGATTGGCGATATCGAAGCCGCGATGCACCTCGCCAAGTACCTGGCTCGCCGGAATCCGGCAATCTTCGAAGCTGAGCGTTGAGTTGTGGTAGCCGCGATGCGAAACGGAATCGTAGCCTTTGAGGATTTCGAAGCCCGGCGTGCCGCGA
>NZ_JBFUAY010000134.1:0-13272 GCF_056406015.1 Rhizobium sp. P1_E1
GCCGCCGACGGTTCGCTCTGAGCGATGTAAAAGCCGCGGCGCGGCGTTGACCGCGCCGCCCGACCTTCATCAGCGGAGCTTTCCTCATGCGCTGGATCAACACAAGGCCGAGCCGGGGCGCGCAGCTTGCCTTGACGCTGCTGCCCTTCGTGCTGCTGATCGTTGCCTACACTTTCGGCTCGGTGGCACGATTGGCGGAAAATGCCAATGACAAGCTACTGCCCGGTCTTGCCGGTTTTGCCGATGCGATCGATCGCCTGGCCTTCATCGCCGATCCGCGCACCGGCGAATACCTGCTCTGGTCCGATACCGGAGCGAGCCTGGTGCGCCTGTTTGCCGGCCTTGGCATCTCCACGATCACCGCGCTCGTCATCGGCATGCTGATCGGCATGCTGCCTTATATGAGGGCTCTGCTCTCCCCTTTCGTCGCCGTTATCTCAATGGTGCCGCCGCTGGCGCTGCTGCCGATCCTGTTCATCGCCATGGGGCTTGGCGAAGCCTCGAAGATCGCGCTCATCGTCATCGGCGTTGCGCCGACGATGATCCGCGACCTTGCGCTGAAGGCGCTGGAGCTGCCGCGCGAGCAGATCGTCAAGGCCGAAACGCTCGGCGGCTCCTCCTGGCAGATCGGCCTTCGTGTCGTGCTGCCGCAGATCTTGCCGCGGCTGATCACCTGCCTCAGGCTTCAACTCGGTCCTGCCTGGCTGTTCCTGATCGCCGCCGAAGCGATTTCGTCGGATTCCGGTCTCGGCTACCGCATCTTCCTCGTCCGCCGCTATCTCTCGATGGACGTCATCTTTCCCTATGTCGTCTGGATCACGCTGCTCGCCGTGATCATGAATTATATCCTCGATCGCATCCGCATCGCCGTCTTCCCCTGGTCGGAGCTGGAGAAGCAGGCATGAGCGAACTGGTGGTCGAAAAGGTCTGGAAGGAATATGGCGACCAGATCGTCCTCGAAGACGTGTCGCTGACCGTCGCCTCGCGCGCCYTCGTCGCGCTCGTCGGACCGTCCGGCTGCGGCAAGTCGACGTTCCTGCGCATGCTGCTCGGCCAGGAGCGGCCAACAAGAGGGACCATCCGGCTCGACGGCGAAGCTCTGCCGCAGGAGCCAGGTCCGGATCGCGGTGTCGTCTTCCAGCGCTACTCCGTGTTCCCGCATCTGACCGTGCTCGGCAATGTGCTGCTTGGGCGCGAACTCTCAGGGTCTCGCTATAAAGCCAAGCTTTTCGGCGCTGCCCGTCGCAACGCCGTCGACGAAGCCCGGCGGCTGATTGCCGAAGTCGGTCTTTCCGGCGCCGAGGACAAATATCCGGCGCAACTGTCAGGCGGCATGCAGCAGCGCCTGGCACTGGCGCAGGCGCTGATCATGAAGCCGAAGGTGCTGCTGCTCGATGAGCCCTTCGGCGCGCTCGACCCTGGCATCCGCGCCGAAATCCACACATTGATGAAGCGGCTCTGGCACGAAACGCAGATGACCGTCGTCATGGTGACGCACGACATGCGCGAGGCCTTCACGCTGGCGACGCGCGTTGTCGCCTTCGAGCGTCGGCGTGACCGCCCGGAGGAAAAGGAGCGCTACGGCGCGACGATCACCAAGGACATTTCCATCTGGCCGCCCAGGCTCGCCGGCGCGCCCACCGTCTTCAGCCCCGACCGGGACGGCCCGGTCATTTCTCTGGGCCTTCGCCGGGACGACCCGGCTTCCRGTCCGTCAGGAGAAAAACCATGATGCATATCAGACGTTCGCCCGAAGAGATCGCCGCAAACCGGCAGCGCTATCAGGAACATCAGAAGAAGGGGCTTGAATTCGCGCCAAAGGCCTTGCCGGCGCCGAGCCCCGTGCCCGCCGCCGCCATCGATGCGGCTGCGATCATCCATCAGGAAACCATCCCCGGCGGCTGGTACTGGTCGACCGCGCTGAAGCGCGGCGAGGCGCTCCGCATTGATCAGGGCGAAGGCGGATCGACCGTGGCGCTCGTTGCCTGGAACGCCACTGATACGAGCGAACGGCTCAATCTCGTCGATACGGTCAAGGTTCAGTGGACGACCGCCCTCGGCAAGGGCCGCGTCATCTTCTCAGACATGGGCCGGGTGATGTTTTCGTTGATTGAGGACAGTTCCGGCGCCCATGACTGCCTGATGGGTGGTTCGACGGCAGCTTCGAACGCCGCAAAATATCCGGGCGTCAAGACCCGCAATACCCGCGACAATCTCGTGCTCGTCGCCGGCAAGCTTGGTCTCACCAGACGCGATATTCCTGCGATTCTCAATCTCTTCGCCCCCGTTCGCGTCGACGATGACGGCGGCTTCCACTGGCGCGGCAAACTTTCCAACAGCGGCGATTATGTCGAGCTGCGCGCCGAAATGGACATGATCGTCGGCCTTTCMAATTGCCCGCATCCGCTCGATCCCGACCCGGTCTATGCGCCGAAGCCGGCGATCGTCACGCGCTTTCGCGTGCCCGCGCCCGCAGTCGACGATCTCGCGCGCACGGCAACCGTCGAAGCCCTTCGCGGCTTTGAGAACAACGCCTCGATGCTGGCCTGAGGGAGGATGACGATGACCGATTTCATCAAGACTTCAGCTTCGCGCAGCCTCGAAAACGCCGTGCAGGAACATTTCATCCCGGCCGAAGCGCCGTGGTCCGGCATCGTGCGCAGGGGTCAGACCATCCGCATCGAGGACAGCTACGGCCAACAGGCAATCGATACACTGTTTTATCGCGCCGATGACTTTGCCGAGCGTTATTCCAACCAGGATACGATGCGGGCGCAAGGTGGCGCCTATATCGGCACCGGCACGAAGATCATCTCGAACGAGGGCAACGTCATGCTGGTCATGACGGCCGATAGCTGCGGCCGCCACGATACATCAGCCGGCGCCTGCTCCTGCGAGAGCAACACGGTGCGTTTCGGCCACGGCACCAAATACCTGCATGCCTGCCGCGACAATTTCGTGATCGAGGTGACAAAACACGGCATGAGCAAGCGCGACATCGTGCCGAACATCAATTTCTTCATGAACGTGCCGATCAAGCCGAGCGGCGAGATGACCATCGTCGACGGCATTTCCGCGCCTGGCGACTATGTCGAACTGGTGGCGGAGATGGACGTGCTCTGCGTCATCTCCAATTGCCCGCAGATCAACAATCCCTGCAACGGCTTCGATCCGACGCCGATCCGGGTGCTGATCTGGGACGGCGAGGACTGATCGATGTTCACCAAGGTTCTTATCGCCAATCGCGGCGAAATCGCCGTCCGCGTCATCCGCACGTTGAAGAGGATGGGCATTGCCTCAGTCGCCGTCTATTCCGATGCCGATCGATTCTCGAAGCCGGCGCTGACCGCTGATGAGGCCGTCCGCCTCGGCCCGGCGCCTGCTGCCGAAAGCTATCTTGACGTCGACGCCGTCATTGCCGCCTGCAAGGCGACGGGCGCTGAGGCCGTGCACCCAGGCTACGGCTTCCTCTCGGAGAATATCGGCTTTGCCGAGCGGCTCGCCGCTGAAGGCATCGCCTTCATCGGCCCGCGCCCAGAGCATCTGTCGGCCTTCGGCCTGAAGCATACGGCGCGCGAATTGGCGAAAGCGAGCGGCGTGCCGCTACTGCCCGGCACCGATCTCTTGCAGAGCGTCGATGAGGCGCTTTCGGCTGCCGAGACTGTCGGTTATCCCGTCATGTTGAAAAGCACGGCCGGCGGCGGCGGCATCGGCATGCAGCTCTGCGCCGATGCGGCCGGCCTCAAGGCCTCCTTCGAAAGCGTGCAGCGGACCGCGCGCGCCAGCTTCGGCGATGCGCGCGTTTACATCGAGCGTTTCGTTGCCGAAGCGCGCCATGTCGAGGTACAGATCTTCGGTGACGGCAAGGGCGGCGTGATTGCGCTCGGCGAACGCGACTGCTCGCTGCAGCGGCGGAACCAGAAGGTCGTCGAGGAGACGCCTGCGCCTGGCCTTACCGCGGAGACAAGGGCGCGGCTGCACAAAGCGGCGGTCGATTTGGGAAGCTCGGTCTCCTATGAATCAGCCGGCACCGTCGAGTTCATCTACGATCCCCAGCGCCAGGAATTCTATTTCCTCGAGGTCAATACCCGCCTCCAGGTCGAGCATCCCGTCACGGAAGCTGTCTTCGGCATCGACCTCGTCGAATGGATGATCCGTCAGGCGGCCGGCGAGGATGTGCTCTCGGGTGCTGGGGGTCTGACGCCGAAGGGTGCGGCAATCGAGATGCGGATCTATGCCGAGATGCCGCATGCCGATTTCCGCCCGAGTGCCGGCCTTTTGACCGAAGTCATTTTTCCGGAAAGCACCCGCGTCGACGGCTGGATCGAGACGGGAACCGAGGTCACGCCCTTCTACGACCCGATGCTTGCCAAGCTGATCGTGGCGGCGGCAGACCGGCCGGCGGCGATCGAGAAGCTGAAGGCGGCACTCGCCGAAACATCGATATCGGGCATCGAGACCAATCTCGCTTATCTCAAGGCGATCGCCGCTTCCGAATTGCTTGCCAGCGCCAAAGTTAAGACGACGGCGCTACGCGACTTCGCCTTCGTTCCCGATRTCGTCGAGGTTCTCGCGCCCGGGGCGCAGTCAAGCATCCAGGAACTGCCGGGCCGGCTCGGCCTCTGGCATGTCGGAGTACCGCCGAGCGGGCCGATGGACGAGCGCTCCTTCCGCCATGCCAACCGGCTGGTCGGCAATGACGATGTGACGGCTGCGCTGGAGTTGACCGTTTCCGGTCCGACCTTGCGGTTTTATGCCGACCAGACGATCGCGCTTGCCGGCGCGCGGATGCCAATGACATGCGACGGCGTAAAATTGCCGCATGACGCCCCGGTGACAATCCGCGCCGGTCAGACTTTATCGATCGGTTCAATCGAAGGACCGGGGCAACGCGCCTATCTCGCCGTCGCCGGCGGTTTTGCCGCTCCCGTTGTGCTCGGCTCGCGCGCGACCTTCGGCCTTGGCCAATTCGGCGGTAACGCCACCGGCACCCTGAAGACAGGGCATGTGCTGCATTTTGCCCGGCAGGTGCCGGCCGAACCGGTGAGACCGGCGACGGAGCCAGCCGCCTTGACGCGCGAATGGGATGTCGGCGTCGTCTATGGCCCGCACGGGGCTCCCGATTTCTTTCAGGACAGCGATATCGAGACGCTGTTTTCGACGGCTTATGAGGTGCATTTCAACAGCGCCCGCACCGGGGTGCGCCTGATCGGCCCGGCCCCGCAATGGGCACGTAGCGACGGCGGTGAGGCGGGGCTGCACCCCTCCAACCTGCACGACAATGCCTATGCCATCGGGGCGATCGATTTTACCGGCGACATGCCGATCATTCTCGGCCCTGACGGCCCGAGCCTTGGCGGCTTCGTCTGCCCGGCGGTGATTGCCCGCGACGAGCAGTGGAAGATGGGCCAGTTCAAGCCCGGCGACCGTATCCGTTTTCATGCGGTGGCGCGGCCGGAAGACCCGATCGCCGGCCCGGCGGTGCGGCGGCCCTCGGAAGAAACAGGTTCGCCGATCCTCGGCATCAGCGAGGATGGCCCGGTTTCTGTCGTTTATCGCCGCCAGGGCGACGACAATCTGCTCGTCGAATATGGGCCGATGACGCTCGATATCGCGCTGCGGCTGCGGGTGCATCTGCTGATGCAGGCGGTCGTCGAGGCCCGCCTCCCCGGCGTCATCGACCTCACCCCCGGTATCCGCTCGYTGCAGATCCATTATGACGGCACGCAGCTGACGCGCCGGCGCCTGCTGGGGCTGCTCTCCGAGATCGAGGCGACGCTGCCGGCAGCCCAGGACGTGACGGTGCCGAGCCGCATCGTGCATCTGCCGCTCTCCTGGAACGATCCGGATGCGGAACTTGCGATGCGCAAATATCAGGAGCTCGTGCGCCCGAACGCGCCCTGGTGCCCGTCGAACATCGAGTTCATCCGCCGCATCAACGGTCTTCCCGACGAACAGGCCGTCCGCGATATCGTCTTTGATGCAAGCTACCTGGTGCTCGGTCTCGGCGACGTCTATCTCGGCGCGCCGGTGGCGACCCCGACTGATCCACGCCACCGCCTCGTGACGACGAAGTATAATCCCGCCCGCACCTGGACGCCTGAGAACGCCGTCGGCATCGGCGGCGCCTATATGTGCATCTACGGCATGGAAGGACCGGGCGGCTACCAGCTCTTCGGCCGCACCATCCAGGTCTGGAACACCTGGCGGGAAACGCCGGCCTTTGCCAGGGGCAAGCCCTGGCTGCTGAACTTTTTCGACCAGATCCGTTTCTTCCCGGTCAGCAATCAGGAGCTGACGGAGGCGCGCGCGGCCTTCCCGCATGGGGGTTATCCGATCAGGATCGAGGAGACGGAATTCTCCTATGCCGCCTATGAGAAAGAATTGCAGATCAATTCGGCGTCGATCGGCCGTTTCAAGGCAACGCAGCAGGCTGCCTTCGATGCCGAACGCCAGCGCTGGAAGGAAGCCGGGCTCGACAGCTTCGTCACCGATGAAGGCACCGGCGAAAGTCCGGATGGGGATATTCCCGACGGCTGCTTCGGTGTTGCCAGCGCCGTGCCCGGCAATATCTGGAAATTGCTGGTCGAGCCGGGCGCCCCGGTTGCGGCCGGCGATACACTCGCCATCATCGAATCGATGAAAATGGAAATCAACGTCACCGCCCATGCGGCAGGCCGCGTCCGCGATCTGCGCGCCGGGCCGGGAAGAAACGTCAAAGCCGGCGATATCATCGTCGTTCTGGAGGAATGCTGACATGCTGCCGACCATCCTCGATCTCTCAAGCCTTCGCGCCGCCTATCAATCCGGCCTGACACCGCTCGATGCCATCGAAGAGGTGATCTCCCGCCGCGCCGCCTCTAGAGATGCGGCAATCTTCATCACCCCGGTGCCGGATGAGGAATTGCGCGCTGCCGCCAAAGCCTTGATGGCACGTGCGCCCGAGGCAAACAGTCTGCCGCTCTGGGGCATTCCCTTTGCGGTGAAAGACAATATCGATGCCGCCGGCCTGCCGACGACCGCCGCCTGCCCGGCCTATGAGTATCGGCCGGAGGCGGACTCCACCGTCGTTGCCCGGTTGAAGGCGGCTGGTGCCATCATCATCGGCAAGACCAATCTCGACCAGTTCGCAACCGGCCTCAACGGCACGCGCTCGCCCTATGGCGCGCCGCGTTCGGTCTTCGATGCGGCCTATATCTCAGGCGGTTCGAGTTCCGGATCGGCGGTCACTGTGGCCTCCGGCCTTGCTGCCTTTGCGCTCGGCACCGATACGGCAGGCTCCGGCCGGGTGCCGGCTGCCTTCAACAATCTGGTCGGCATCAAGCCGACGCCGGGCCTCCTGCCGAATACTGGCGCTATACCGGCCTGCAAGAGCGTCGACTGCATCACCATCTTTGCTGCGACCGTCGGCGACGGTGTTGCGATCCGCAAGGTTGCCGAAGGCTTCGATGCCGCCGATGCTTTCTCGCGTCGCGCCAAGCCGGCGAACCTGCCTGTGTCGGGTTTGCGCATCGGCGTCCTGACCGACGCCGAGCGGGAGTTCTTCGGCGACAAGGAGGTGGAGGCGCTCTACGACCAGGCGATCGAGCGGGCCAGAGCGCTCGGCGCGACCATCGTGCCTTTCGATTACGCGCCATTCCGCGAGGCCGCCGCGCTTCTCTATGACGGGCCGTGGGTCGCCGAACGTCTGGCGGCGGTCGAGACCTTCCTCGCCACGAACGCGGCCGATTTCGACCCGACGGTGCGGGGGATTATCGAAGGCGCCAAGGGCAAGACCGCGGTCGAGGCTTTCAACGGCCGATACCGGCTGGAAGAATTGCGTCRCAAGACCGAGGCCGAATGGGCAAAGGCCGACGTGCTTCTGCTGCCGACCGCACCGACCACCTACACCGTTGCGGACATGCTGGCCAATCCCGTCGTGCTCAACGGCCGCCTCGGTCGCTACACCAATTTCGTCAACCTTCTCGATTGCGCGGCGATCGCCGTTCCGGCCGGCTTCGGCAAAGGTGGGCTGCCGGGCGGCGTGACCGTCATTGCACCTGCCTTCACCGACGACGCGCTGGCGCCGCTTGCCGATGCGCTGCACCGCGCAGCAAGCTCCGGCATGGGCATCGACCGGCAGGCTGCGATCCCCGAAGCAAGCCGTGTTGTGCCTGGCGATGACGGATTCATTGAAATCGCGGTCGTCGGTGCGCATCTGACCGGCATGCCGCTCAATCACGAACTGGCAGGCGCCGGCGGGCGTCTGGTCAAGACCTGCCGCACGGCCGGCGACTATCGCCTCTTCGTCTTGCCCAATACCACGCCAGCGAAACCAGGGCTGCTGCGCGAACCCGGCCATAAGGGTCAGGGGCTGGAGGTCGAGGTCTGGGCACTGCCGGCCGATGCTTTCGGCAGGTTCGTCCAGAAGATTCCGGCACCCCTCGGCATCGGTAAGCTGACGCTCGAAGACGGTTCCAGCGTCTCCGGCTTCGTCTGCGAAGCCCATGCGGTGAAAGGTGCCGAGGAAATCACCGCACTTGGCGGCTGGCGCAACTATATCAGCGCCAAGCTGGCGAGCTGAGGAGAGCCTTGCATGGCAGCAAAACTTGTCCGGCGCCTGATCGATCTGCTGCGGGACGGTCTGACCGCCCGCAGCGAAGCGATCGGCAGCACCTGTGTCAGCCCTGGCGGTTCTGAGAGCGTTCGGCAAGCTCGACAATGATGCCGTCGGGATCGCGAACGAAGGCGATCTTGTTCAGCATCTCGGAGTGGACGGCGAAGCGCGGCCGCTCCTTGATCTCGACGCCCGCCTGTTCAAGGCGGGTGAAGGCCTCGTCGACATTGTCGAAATGGAAGGTGAGGTGCCGGACGCCGGCCGTATCTTCAGGCACGTCGACCGCCCTCGACGCGCCGCCGGGCGGCGCAAAGACCTCCAGCATGCCGCCGCCTGCATCGAGGAATGCTACCTGCATGCCATTCGCCATCGTCTTACGCAGCACTAGGCTGAGGCCGAGCAGGCCACAGTAGAAATCGACGGTGCGGTCCATGTCGCTGACCGTCATGCCGACATGCTCGAAGGATTTCAGCATGGGAGAGCCCTTCCCGATTCAGACGGTGGCCGCAGCACGCCATTCCCCTGCCGGCAGCCAGGAGCGGTAGAGCGGATGATCGGCGGCGATCGGCATCGGCGTCGGTTGTCCGGTGCGCTGCGAGAAATAGGCGGCCGTTACCAGTTCCAGCGAATTGCGGGCATCCTGCAGCGTCACCGGTGGGTCGGTGTCCTCGACGATCGCCTTGTGGAAGAGCTCGAACTGACGGGTGTAGCCATCCTCGCCAGGCACATAGGCGGCAAGCACTTCGTCGATCCGGGCCTGATGTTCCTCTGTCCCGGCGACGAAAGTCCACGGGTCACGGCCCATCGTATAGGGTTCGATGATGCTTTCGGCGACGAGGTCGTTGAAGCAGAAGCGCAACCGCGAGATCTCCTTGCGCGAACCCAGCGTCATCGACAGCGTCGCCAGCGAGCCATTCTGCATCCTCACCGAAAGGGCTGCCGTATCCTCGACCTCGATCGGATTGACCAGCGTCGCCCCATAGGAAAACACCTCGGCGCAGGGGCCATGTACATAGTTCAGCATGTCATGAGCGTGGATGGCGTGGCCGAGAAGGCCGCCGCCCAGTTCGCTCGCCCATTTGCCGCGCCACGGCACGGCATAATAGTCCGGACCGCGCCACCAATGGGTTTCGATCGTTGTCAGGAACGGCTTGCCGGCCAGGCCGCGCTCGATCAGCAGCTTCAGCTTCTGCAGGCCGGAGCCATAGCGATACTGGAAGATCGGCATCAGCTTCCTGCCGGGGTAACGATCGAGGATGCGCCCCATCTCGTCAACCTCGGCGATCGAGCCGAAGAGCGGCTTCTCGCAGATCACGTGCTTGCCGGATTCGATGCCCTTGCGGCAAAGTTCGAAATGCGAGCTCGGCGGCGTCGAAATGTCGATGATGTCGAGATCGTCACGGGCAAACAGCGCATCCGCATCCTGCGTGTATTCGCCAATGCCGTATTCCTCGCACAGCGCCTTGCCGCGTTCCTCGTCGAGCGAGCAGAGCACAGGAACCTCGAAAAGCTCCTTGTTCCAGCCGAAGCCGGCGAGATGCCGCGCAGCGATGCCTGCGCCGATGACGCCGACGCGCAATTTCCTGGTCATGATATCCTCCTCAGCGAGCGCCGATGCGCGCGGCTTTCGCCTGGGCTTCGAGCGAAAGACGGCAGACTTCAAAAACGTGATCCTGGGTCATCGCCGTCTGCGTGCGGTTGCCAACGTCGGCGGTGAACGCGTCGAAATAATCGAGCTTTTCGCCGCTGCAATCGATATGGGTCATTTCCTTGCCGTTGACCAGGAAGAGATGATCCTTGCCCGGCCGGCCGGCAATATCGATATACTTGCGCAATTCGATGTAGCCATCGGTGCCGAGAATGGTCAGGCGCCCGTCACCCCAGGTCGGCAGCGCCTCCGGCGTGAACCAGTCGACACGGACATAACCCGCTGCCTTGTCGGAGCGCAGAAGGACCTCGCCGAAATCCTGAAAGGCGGGCTTGTCAGGCATGCCGAAATTGCCGATCGAGCTTGCGATGACCTCGCCTGTGGTCGAGCCGGTATAGAACAGGAACTGGTCGACCTGGTGTGAAGCTATATCGACGATGATGCCGCCGAAGGCCTCGGGATCGAAGAACCAGTCCGGCCGGGTCGGCAGTTGCAGCCGGTGAGGACCGACGCCGAGCGTCTGGATCACTTTGCCGATCGCGCCTTCGGCGACGAGCTTGCCGGCCTTGACGGCGGAGCGCACGCAGTGGCGCTCGGAAAAGCAGATCGAGAAGATCTTGCCTGTCTCGGCAACGGTGCGCCTGACGTCCTCGAGTTGGGCGAAGGTCGTCACGCCAGGCTTGTCAGTCATCACGTCTTTGCCCGATCTCATCGCGCGAATGGCAAGTCCGGCACGATCGCGGGGGATTGCGGAAATGCAGATGACGTCGATCGACGGATCGTCGAACAGCTTTTCCCGGTCAATCTGCGGCGCGTCAGGATAGGTCTTCTCAAAGGCCTCGCGCAGTGCCGGCACCGAGGTCTGCGGGCAATAGCCGACGAATTCGCCGCCCGAAGCAAGCAATCCCTTCACGTGATCAAACGTATGCCCATGGTCGATTCCGACGACGGCAAATCTCAACATCGCTGCAATATCCTCCTGGGATTTTCGTGTAGCCGGCTGACGCCAGCCTCCTCCATGTCGCGCAAAACAGATAACGAAAGCCGGCTCCTGTCAAGGCAAGATGGAGGGCAAAATCGTCGCGACCTGTATATAAACATTTGAAATATAACAGTTATTTTGTATCTAAATAGTTATTTTGTGGCCTTTTGCAATTGGATTCCCGAGGAAGCCCGCCGCTTGAGCCGATCAGGCAAAGGTCTTTTTCCCCCTCGCATCTTGCCCCGTCTTCATGAATGTGATCGATTTTGGTCGTCGCCGGGTCGGAGGGCGGCAACACCCCGCAATTTTTAAAAGAGCTCTTCTCGCTCGCCTTGATGGAAGATCACCATGTCTCAAGCTCTTCTCGATGTCGCCGCTTCGGATGGTCTTTTTGTCGGTCGCATCTGGAATCCCGAAGCGGAGGGACCGAGCATTGTGACGTTACGCGAGGGCGTGCTTCTCGACATCACGTCGCGCGAGGCGCCGACGCTGAGTGCACTGCTCGAGCGGCAGGATGCCGCCGCCTTCGTCCGTGCAGCAAGTGGCAAGGCGGTTGGCTCGCTGGCGGACATCGCCGCCAACAGTACCGGAGCTCCGGATCAAACGCGCCCTTATCTCCTTGCGCCCGTCGACCTGCAGGCAGTCAAGGCCTGCGGCGTTACATTTGCGCAGTCGATGATCGAGCGCGTCATCGAGGAGAAGGCGGCAGGCAATCCAGAACGCGCCGCCTCGATCCGCGAGCGTGTCAGCACGCTGATCGGCGGCAGCCTCACCAATCTTAAAGCGGGCTCGCCGGAGGCTGCCAAGGTCAAGCAGGCGCTGATCGACGAGGGCATGTGGTCGCAATATCTCGAGGTCGGTATCGGGCCGGATGCCGAAGTCTTCACCAAGTCGCCGGTGCTTTCCTCCGTCGGCTGGGGTGCGGATGTCGGCCTGCATCCGATCTCGACCTGGAATAACCCCGAGCCCGAAATCGTGCTTGCGGTCAACAGCCGCGGCGAGATCAAGGGGGCAGCCCTCGGCAACGACGTCAACCTGCGCGACGTCGAAGGCCGCTCGGCACTGCTGCTCGGCAAGGCCAAGGACAACAACGCCTCCTGCTCGATCGGTCCTTTCATCCGCCTGTTCGATGCCGGTTACAGCCTGGATGACGTACGCAAGGCCGAACTCGACCTGAAAGTCACCGGCCAGGACGGTTTCGTGCTGCACGGCAAGAGTTCGATGTCAAAGATCAGCCGCGACCCGACCGATCTCGTCAAGCAGACGGTCGGCGCCCATCATCAGTATCCCGATGGTTTCATGCTTTTCCTCGGCACGCTGTTTGCGCCGACGCAGGACCGCGACGCGCCAAAGCAAGGCTTCACCCACAAGATCGGCGATGTCGTCGAGATTTCCTCGGCGGGCCTCGGCGCGCTGGTCAACACCGTGCGCCTTTCCACCGAATGCCCGCCCTGGACCTTCGGTATTTCGGCGCTGATGAGCAATCTGGCGAAGCGCGGGCTTCTCTAACTTTTTGATTTTGCGAATTTCCGGGCGGAAAATCGCATCGCACTTTYCCTGGAAATGCTTCAGCTACTGGTTTCTTCGCCTGCCCTGCAGCAGATCGAGGACGGAGTTTGCCGCTTCGAGAACATTTGTGCCCGGGCCGAACACGGCTGCAACGCCGTGTTCGTGCAGGAATTCATAGTCCTGACGCGGGATAACGCCGCCGCAAACGACGATGATATCGCCACCGCCCTGTTCCCTCAGCCTGTCGATCAGCTGCGGTAGCAGCGTCCTGTGACCGGCCGCCAGCGACGAGACGCCGACGACATTGACCTTTTCGCTGAGTGCGACGCCGGCAGCTTCCTCCGGTGTCTGGAAGAGGGGACCGGCGAGTACATCGAAGCCGATGTCGCCGAAAGCCGAGGCGATCACCTTGGCGCCTCGGTCGTGTCCGTCCTGACCGAGCTTGGCAACCATGATCTTCGGCCGGTGCCCCATGGCTTCCGTCACCTCCGTCATGCGAGTCTTGAGCACGGCGAGTTCCGGCTCATTTTCATAGGC
>NZ_JBFUAY010000135.1:0-13112 GCF_056406015.1 Rhizobium sp. P1_E1
GGATAGAGCAGTTCTGCGCTTCCGTGAAAAGCTGAACCGCTCTAGCCGAGAATGGTCTTGTAGTTTTCCTTGATCTTGGCGATCGCGTCGTCGACGCTCATGTCGGGATCGCTCCAGAAGTTGAAGGCCACATCCCAGATCGAGTTCTCCCAGTCGGCGTCGCTGATGGCGTGCGGGTTCTRTACCTGATGCTTCGGATCGGCAACGATACGGAGCACTTCCTTGGAGCACGCGTCGAGACTGTCCTGCGGTGCATCGAGGCGCACCGGGGTCGAACCCTTCGCCTTGGCGAATTCCGCCTGGACATTCGGATCGACGACGATCGAGGCAAAGTCGAGTTCGGCCTTGTCCTTGTCAGCAGGCTGGCCGCCGAGCAGGCCCCAGCTGTCGACGCTGGCAGCCACTGCTTTGGCGCCCGGGATCTGGATGCAGCCGAAATCCTTGCCGGCGGTCTTGCCGGCCGCCAGCCATTCGCCCTTCATCCAGTCGCCATGTATCTGCATCAGCGCTTTGCCGGTGATGACGAGATTGGTGGTGAGGTTCCATTCGCGGTTGGCCGAGCCTTCGTCGGCCGCCTGCTGGAATTTGCGCAGATAGTCGAACACCTGGCGGAATTCCGGCGTGTCGAAGACGRCAGGATCGGGCTTTTCACCATAGATCTTGTTGAAGAAGTCCGGTCCGCCGATCGTCGCCGCCAGCGCGTGGGTGAGGTACCCCACCTGCCATTGTTGGCCGCCGACGGCCAGTGGAATGACGCCGGCCGCCTTGATCTTGTCGAAGTCGGCAAACATTTCGTCGAGCGATTTCCAGGCCGTCGGATCGATGCCRACTTTCTGGGCGACATCCATATTGTAATAGACCATGCCGTCGATATGCAGTGCGGTCGGTACCTTCATGACCTGATCGTCGACGACCATCGAATGGGCGACGGCATCCGGATACTTGTCCGGGTAGCCATGCTCCTTGAAGAAATCCGTCAGCGGCCGGCCGAGACCGGCTTTCGTCAGGTCGCGATAGACGCCGGGATTTGACTCCATGAACAGGTTCGGCGGGTTGCCGCCGGCAACGAGGTTCATCAGGTTGACGTTGGAGCCGGTGTCATGCGGGATGGCGATGTCGGTCCAGCTGTCGCCTTTGGCCTCCAGGTTCTTCTTGAGCACGTTCAGCGCCGCCACTTCGGGCGGCGCCGACCACGTGTGGTAGATCACGAGATCGGTCGCTTGCGCGCCGATGGGAGCGGCGCCTGCAAGCATGGCGGCGGTGATGCCGGCAAGTATCCTGTTCATCATTTCCATTCCTCCCTTTGGTTGCTCATTCACATGCGTCGCCCGGTGCGGGCGTCGAAGACATTGGCCTTGCCGCGCGGAAAATCGGCATGCACCGTCTGGCCGGCGCTGAGGCCGACGGCGCGATCCGGATCGACGCGCAGCGCCAGCAACTGATCGCCGAAACCGAGATAGGCGGTGGCATCGGAGCCTGTGCGTTCGGCATGTCTGAGTGGCAGCTCGAAGCTTGCCGCTGCATTGGCGACCGGCTGATCGGCGACGACGAAATGTTCGGGCCTGAGGCCGATGACGACCTCGGCGCCGCTTTCCGGCCGCTGCGAAAAGGCATAGTCGCCGAGATCGATGACATCGCCGGTATCGAAGCCCGCCTTGACGCAATGGCCATCCACCTTCAGCCGCGCCGGGCGGAGATTCATCGCCGGCGCGCCGATGAAGCCGGCGACGAAAAGATTGGCGGGCTTGCCGTAGATCTCGTCGGGCGTACCAAATTGCTGGATGAGGCCGCCGTCCATCACTGCGATCTTCGTCGCCATGGTCATCGCTTCGATCTGGTCATGGGTGACATAGACGACGGTCGGTTTCAGCGTGTCGTGCAGCTTCTTGATCTCCAGACGCATCTCGGTGCGAAGCTTGGCATCGAGATTCGACAGCGGCTCGTCGAAGAGGATGACACCGGCCTGCTTGACGAGCGCCCGGCCGATGGCGACGCGCTGGCGCTGACCGCCGGAGAGCTGCCCGGGCTTGCGGGCAAGCAGCGGCTCGATCTGCAGCAGCCTCGCGGCAGCGGCGATGCGCTGTTCGACCTCCGCCCGGTCGAGGCGGCTTGCGGCAAGACCGAATTTCAGGTTTCCGTAGACGGTCTTGGTCGGATACAGCGCATAGGACTGGAAGACCATGGCAAGGCCGCGATCCCGGGGATCGAGATCGGTGACGTCGCGCTCGCCGATCATGATGCGGCCATCGGAAACTTCGAGCAGGCCGGCAAGGAGATTGAGCAGCGTGGTCTTGCCAAAGCCAGAGGGGCCGAGCAGCACCAGGAAATCGCCGTCCTCGACCGCAAGATTGAGATCGTCGAGGATCGTCACCGCGCCGAACGACTTGACGATATGTTCGAAGGAAACACGCGGCATGGGTCAACCCTTGATCGCGCCGGCGGTGATCCCCTGAACGAAGAACTTGCCGACGAGGAAATAGATGACGAGGGGCGGAATGGCGGTGAGCAGGGCGGCCGCCATATTGTCGTTATAGGCGACGACGCCTGTGGACACAGTGATGAGATTGGCGAGGATGGCGGTCATCGGCTGCGTGCCGAGCCCGCCGAAGGTGACGCCGATCAGATAGTCGTTCCAGATCGAGGTAATCTGCAGGATGAGCACGACGATCAGGATATTGCCTGACATCGGCAGGATGATCTCGATGAAGATACGCCAGAAGGAGCCGGAATCGATGACCGCGRCCCGCATGATCTCCTGCGGAATATCCTTGTAATAATTGCGGAAGATCAGCGTCAGCACCGGCATGGCGAGCACAGCGTGCACCACGGCAATGCCCCAGAGCGTGCCATAGATGCCGATCGCCGCGGTGATGCGGATCAGCGGATACATGATGACCTGGAAGGGCACGAAGGCGCAGATGAAGAGCAGAAAGAGGAAAGGATTCGCCCAGCGCACATTCCAGAGCGCCAGCGCATAACCTGTGATGATCGACAGCGCGATCGACAGGATCAGCGAYGGGCAGAGGATCAGCACCGAATTCCAGAAGCCGACTTTGAGGCCGTTGCAGTTGATGCCCGAGCAGGCCTTGTTCCAGGCGTGGTCCCAGGCCTCGAGCGTCCAGACATGCGGCAGTGAAAAGATCKCGCCCTCGCGGATCTGGTCCATCGTCTTGAACGAGGTGACGACGACGACATAGAGGGGCACGCAGAAGAACAGCGCGCACATCGTCAGGAACAGCAATATGGCGATGGATCGTCCGGGAATGCGTTTCTTCTTGCGGGGGAAGAAAGGCTGGCGCGGGCCGGGTGAAGCGTTCGTCGCATCTTCCAGCACCGCTGCTTGCGTCACCATGGTCATCGCGAACCCCGGTTCGCCCGGCGCTGCTGCCAGGTGGTGATCAGCACCAGCGGCAGGAAGATCAGCGCGGTGATGACAAGCATGGTGATTGCGGCGGCCGAGGCATAGCCGATATTGCTCTTGGCCGAGAGCGCGTTGATGGTGAAATAGGCCGGAACCCAGGTGGAATTGCCAGGCCCGCCATTGGTCATCGCCACGATCACATCATAGGCCTTGATGACGCCGAGCGAGAGCAGGATTGCGCAGGTGATGAAGGTGAACTTCATCATCGGGATGATGATCTCCAGATAGAGCCGCCAGAAGCTGACGCCGTCGAGGCGCGCGGCGCTCCAGATTTCGGTGTTGATCGATTTCAGGCCGGAGAGCATCAGGGCCATGTAGAAGCCGGAACTCTGCCAGATCGAGGYGAGAATGATCGCGTACATGGCGGTCTCGGGGCTTGCCAGCCAGTTGAAACTGACCGAGGTGAAGCCGAGGCCGTGCAGGAAATTCTGAAGCCCGAGCTGCGGATTGAAGATCCAGCGCCAGGCGGCACCCGTGACGATCAGCGAGACGGCGAGCGGATAGAGGAAGACCGTGCGGAAGAAGCTCTCGCCGCGCCACTCGCGATCGATCATCGCCGCGAGGATGAAGCCGAAGACGATGGCAAGGGCGCTGCCGATGCCCAGAATGACCAGGTTGTGCAGAGAGATCGCCCAGCCGGCRTCGTTGAAGAGCCGCTCATACTGGCGTGTCCATTCGCTCCAGTCGACCTCATATTCCGGAACGCGGCGGCTGCGCGTCAGGGAAAGCCATGCCGTCCAGCCGATCGCTCCGATGAATGCGACGAAGGTAACGGCGACAGCCGGCGCGAGAGCCAGCTGGGGCATCATCCGGCTCCAGCGTAGTTGCATCTCTTCCTCCCAGACCAACGCTCCCACATCGGACCACGCCTGATAACAGGCTTGTATTATCGTTAAACTATGATCAAAAAAGTCTATGCGTCAACAGACGATTTTTGGCTGATATCGCTCGGAATCGGCCATAAGCTCGGCCAGGCGGGCCCGACGCGACCGGAAGGAAAGAGAAGTCATATGGAAAATCAGCAACTTATACCGAAATTGGGTTTCGGCACCTATGGCCGCAACGGCAAGGAGGGCATAGAGGCCATCCTCTGCGCGCTGGAGACGGGCTACCGGCATCTCGATACCGCGCAGACCTATGATACCGAATTCGAGACCGGCGAAGCGTTACGCCGGTCCGGCATTGCACGGCATGAGGCCTTCATGACGACGAAGATCTCGACCGACAATTTCGGCGAAGGCAAGCTCATCCCTTCGCTCGAAAAGAGCCTGGAAGCGATGCGCGTCGACCAGGTCGATCTGACGCTCATCCATTGGCCGGCGCCCAACGGCGCCATTCCCCTGGAGGTCTATCTCTCCCAGATCGCCGAGGCGCAGCAGAGTGGACTGACGCGGCTGATCGGCGTCTCCAATTTCACCATCGCACTGCTGCAACAGGCAGAAGCAATCATCGGCAAGGGGCGGATCGTTAACAATCAATTCGAACTCAACCCACTGATCCAGAACAATAAACTCGCCGCCTACTGCCAACAAAACGACATCCTCGTCACCTGCTATCTGCCGATTGCCCGCGGCACGCTTTCCGGGGATCCGGTGCTCAGCTCGATCGCCGGCAATCACAGCGCGACGGTTGAGCAGGTGATCATCGCCTTCGAACTCGCCAAGGGCTATTGCGCGATTCCGACGTCGAGCCGGGCCGAACGCATCCGTTCGAATTTCGCAGCCGGCGAACTGCAGCTGAAACAGGAGGAGATCGCCCTCATCGAGACACTCGACCGCAACCAGCGCACCATCGATCCCGACTGGGGGCCCGATTGGGATTGAATCCGCCGGCGGTTGACAATTGCGCGAGTGCGTACAATTGTGATCTTGTATTATCGTTAATTCAATACCGGCTTCTGTTGATCGAAACACTGTTGACGGCGGCGACCGACGCCGCCGGGAGGAGGAGACATGCTTGGAATAACCGGCTACGGCCATGTCGCCATCAAGGTCAAGGACCTCGACGCCTCGCTCGACTTTTACCGCGAACGCCTTGGTTTTCCTGAGATGCTGCGCCTGAAGAACGACGACGGCTCGACTTGGCTCGTCTATCTCCGCATCACCGACGACCACTATCTCGAAATTTTTCCTGGTGCCGAAAACGACCGGGCGCCCGGCTGGAACGCCAACGGCGTCAACCACATGTGCTTCACCATCGACGATCTGGATGCGACGGCCGAGAGGATCCAGGCGGCCGGCATCAAGCTCACTGCAGAAATCAAGCCAGGCCTCGACGGCAATCGCCAGGCCTGGATCGAGGATCCCGACGGCAACCGCATCGAGCTGATGGAGATGCATCCGGACTGCCTGCAGTACCAGGGCATAAAACGGCTGCATGCCGAAGGAAATTAATGGGGATCGAGGAAAGCCGTGGGGCGGTATCCCGCGGCTTTCGCTTCCGCTTTCCCGGTAAGCTTTCGCTTTCCACCGGGGAAGGTTATGGAAGGAAGATTAAGCATCAGGACATATAGCCGCCCTCACGATGACCAGATCGAGCGTCCGCCTCAAAGACATCGCCGACAAGACCGGATTTTCCGTGAACACGGTCTCGCTGGCGCTTCGCGGCAGCCCGCGCATTCCGGAGGAAACGCGCCAGCTGATCCGCAACATCGCCGAGGCGCTGAATTACCTGCCGAACCACATCGCCCAGTCGCTGGTCAGCCGCGAGACGAAGACGATCGGCCTTATCCTCACCGACATCACCAATCCGACGCTGATGCGCACAGCGCAAGCGATTGAGCTGGAGCTCGCCGACAGGGGCTACGGTACGCTGTTTGCCACCTCCAACAACGATCCGGAGGAGGAGATCAGGGCACTGGAAATGTTCCGCTCACGCCAGGTCGACGGCATGCTCATCTATCCCCGCAGCCATCGCAAGCTCGATCATATCCGCAAGATCCGCCAGTCGAATTATCCGATCGTACTGCTCGTCGGTGATCCGGATTCCGGCATTGACGCGGTCTGCGTCGATGAGAGGCGCGGCGCCTACAAGGCGACGCGGCATCTGATCGACACCGGCCATCGCAGGATCGGCATCATCGACAGCGCAAATCCGCTCGGCAATCTGGAAAAGAGCGAAGGCTACCTGCAGGCGCTTTCGGAAGCCGGTATCGCCTTCGAGCCGGTACTGACGGCCGACCCGCAGGGCCATTCGGTGATGAAGGGCTATTGGGCGATGGACCAACTGATGAGCGCCGCCAATCGGCCGACCGGCGTCTTCGCCGCCAATGATTCCCTTGCGATCGGTGCCTTGCGCTGGTGCCAGAAGAACGGCGTGAACGTGCCTAGAGATGTCGCCATCATCGGCTTCGACAATATCGAGTTCGCCGAACATGCGGCAACGCCGATTTCGAGCGTCAACTACGCCGTCGACATCGTCACCGAGCTTGCCGTCGAGCGGCTGATGCGGCTCGTCGCTGCCAAGGACGCGCTGCCCGAGCCGCGTGTCACCATGATCGAGCCGGATCTCGTCATCCGGGAAAGCACCACCGGCCGAAGCTGAAGCCGGCACGAATGGGAGCAAAGACTTGACCTACCCGATCTCCTACCAGCTTTACTCCTCGCGCAATTTTCCACCGCTTTTTGCCCAGTTTCCCGAGTTAAAGGCTTTCGGCTACGACGCAATCGAACCCTGGCTTCCGGCTTATGAGGCCGATGCCAAGGCTTTCCGCACGGCGCTCGATGACACCGGGCTGAAATGCCACTGCTTTCACATGCCGCTGAAAGGGCTGGTCGAGGAGCCGCAGCGCTTCATCGACATCGCGCTGACGATGGGCGCCACCATCATGATCCCGCCCTATGTGGCGCCGGAAGAGCGCGGCACGACGGCGGATTATTGGAAGAATCTCGGCGCCCAATTGGCCGAAGGCGCCGAGCAGACGGCAGAGCACGGGCTCAAGGTTGCCTGGCACAATCACGATTTCGAATTCTTTGCGCTGGCCGACGGGTCGCGGCCGATCGACCATATCTTCGATGGTGGCGGCGACACTGTCTGGTTCGAGATCGATTGCGGCTGGATCACCCGCGCCGGCGCCGATCCGGCGGCCGAACTGAAGAGATTCGCCGACCGCATCATCGCTATCCAGATGAAGGACATGGCGCCGAAGGGCACCACGACGGAAGACGGTTGGGCTGCGACTGGCGACGGCATCATCGAGTGGGAAAAATTCGTACCACTCCTCCGCGAGACAAAGGCCGAGCATATCGTCACCGAGCATGACAATCCGGCCGACTGGCGCCGCTTCGCCCGGCGTTCGATCGAGCACATCAAGGCGCTCGGCCTTTAACGCGGCCGCGATTTGGTTGGGAATAGCGGGTGATAAGGACCATCGGCAGTGGAAATAACTTTCCGCCACGACACGCAAACCGCATCCTCACGAAAGTGTTGGCAAGCATTTCCTCCCCGTGTGGCGCGAGAATATGCAAATATTCGCTGAAAATTCTTCTTTTTAAAGCAAAACCGCTATGCGCCGGCCTCTTATGGCTCTAACATGCTTTGGATTGGCCGGTGCGCTTGTGCGCCTTGGCTTTCAGGGGTGAGAACCGAGATGCGATGGACATCCGGCAGATGCTGACGAACAGGCTGTGCCTGCTCGGAAGACCGCGATTGCTGGCGGCGGGGACGGAACTCCCCTTGCCGGAGAAGTCTTATTTTCTCCTCGCCATGCTCGCCGCCGAACCCAATTTCGAACTCGACCGCGAAACCGTCAGGCGACAGCTCTGGCAATCGGAACTACCGGAAAAACGGGCCGGCAGCCTGCGCCAGCTGCTGGCGCGCATCGAGCAGAGCGTTCCCGCCGGCCTTCCACAGCTGCTTGCCGCGACCCGAACCCATATCGGCCTTGCCGATGGCTGGGAGGTCGACGTTCATATCCTGAAACAGAAAGGGCCACTCGCACCCGAAGACGGCGGCCTGCTGAACGGCGAATTGCTCGAAGGCGTCAAATCGCCGACGCAGGGCGCCGAGGACTGGCTGACCTTCGAGCGCCAGCGCGTCGACGAACTGCGCTCCGCCCATCTCACCCGGCTGGTCGAGACATCAGAAGACAGATCTGATGAAGAGCAGGTCACGCTTGCCAGGCGCCTGCTGGAACTCGACCCTGCCAGCGAGACGGCCTATCGCGCCTTGATGCGCACCTATGTCAGGATGAACGATCCGGCAGCGGCGCGTCAGGCCTATCTGAAGTGCAAGAGCCAGCTGAAGGACGATTTCGACACCGAGCCGGAAGAAAGCACCACTGCTCTTGCCCGCGAACTCAACCTGGTGCCGGCAGCACAGGCGACGTCGGGACATCCTCAGTCGGCGCTTAACCTTTCCGTCAATACGGTCGGCCAGCCGCGCATCATCATTCTGCCGCCGGAAAGTATCTTCACCGATCCGCTGATGGAGCGCGTCGGCAGGGCGCTTCTCGAAGACGTCACCATCGGCCTCAGCCAGCAGCGCGGCTTCAAGGTGATCGCGGCGCATACGAGCCTGGAGATCCTCAGCCGTTCGATCGATCCGTCGCGTGCCGTGCCCGGTCCGCTCGACCTCAGCTTTGACTATGCGGTCTATGTCACCATCCAGGGCCGCGACGAGGATGTCTTTGCGACCTGCCGGCTGACGCGGACGACGACCTCGGAAGTGATCTGGGCCATCGAACTGCCGCTGGTCATGCAGAAGATAAGCGAATCCTTCGCGCATCTGACGCGGCGGATCGTCTCCTCGCTCGCCGACACGATCGAGCGCCACGAACTGGCGATACCGATCGGCGAGGCGCCGCCGTCCGCCTACCGTCTCTACCTGGAAGGCAAGCGGCTGATCGCCCAGACCGATCTGCAGCATCTGCGCCAGGCGCGCAAATGGTTCAAATCCTCGCTCAATCGTTACGAACATTTCTCTGCCGCCCATGCTGGCATGTCGCGCGCGCTCGGCATGGAATGGCTGATCCGCGGCATGCGGGACAAGGAACTGCTTGACGAGGCGAACGGTGCTGCCCGGCAGGCGCAGCAGTCCGACCCGAACAGCGGCCGGGCCTACCGCGAGCTCGGCTTCGTGGCGCTTTATCGCCGCCGCTTTGACGAAAGCCTGGAATATTTCCAGCAGGCCCAGGATCTCAATCCCAACGACGCCGACATCCTCGCCGATTTCGCTGACGCGCTTTCTCATGATGGCGATTTCGATCGAGCGCTGGAGCTCAGCCGCGCGGCCTTCAAACTCAATCCGCTGCCGCCGGACTATTATTACTGGAACCTCGGCGGCATCCACTTCATGCGCGAAGAATATGAAATGGCGATCGAGGCGTTGGAACCGGTGAAGGCGAAGCAGGCAACGGCCCGTCTGCTCGCCGCCTCGCATGCCATGGCCGGCGATACGAGCAAGGCCAGTAATTACGCTAGGGTGGTATTGGAAAACTTCCCGGATTTCCGCAGCGAGGACATCCGTCATTTCGTCCCCGATCGCGATCCCGCCTATACGGAACCGTTGATAAAGGGCCTGCATCTTGCCGGTCTTCCCTGATTGCATCGCCTTTTAACGAAGCCTGTAACGCTTAAATGACGCAGGCAATGTTTCCCTCTGATGGTTAACGGCAGCAAGGCGCTGCCTGACCAATCGGAGATGGAACATGAAGACGAATGCTGAAACCACTGCAGCTCAGACACAGTCTCTGCGCTTTTCTGCCGCCGCCAGGGCAGCCCTGAAGCAGGACGAACTCAACGTTTCCGCAAATGCGCTCGAGAGCCTGACGCATGCGCTGAGGTTCCGCTAAGGAACAGATCGGTATGTCCGCTTTCACCGACCTTGAAACGCTAGCCGGTGACCTTAAACGATCATCGGCCGGTGTCAGCGATTATCATGACCGCGCGGTCACGCCGGCTCAGACCCTCGCAGCCGTCAGGCCGCATCTGCGCGAATTCGGCATCACGCGCGTCGGTCTGCTGACTGCACTCGATGTCTTGAACATCCCCGTCGCCTTCGCAACGAGGCCGAACAGCCATACGCTGTCGGTGTTTCAGGGCAAGGGTATCGATAATGATGCCGCCATGACCTCGGCGGCGATGGAAGCAGTCGAGACGCGGATCGCCGAAATTGCCCCCGCCGACCTGACGCAGGCGACGATCGACAGCATGCGGGCGGAGCGGGCCGCGATGATCGATCTCGACAATGTCGCACGCTGCGCGCCCGACGAGATCGGCAGCAAGCCTATTCCCTGGTGCACGGGGCTCGACATCCTTTCCGGCAGCAGTGTCTTCGTGCCCTGGTGGCTCGTCGGTCTCGATCATCGCGGCGAGAGGCCGCCGGGCTTCGAGCAGTCGAGTGACGGGCTTGCCTCCGGCAACACGCCGTCCGAGGCGGTCCTGCATGGGCTTTGCGAGCTGGTGGAGCGCGACGCCTGGGCCTTGACCCAGCTGAAATCGCCGGAGCGCCTGAAGGAGAGCCGCGTCGACCCTGCCTCCTTCGGCGATGCGGTTATCGACGTCATGACCGACCGGATCACACGCGCCGGCATGAAATTGCTGCTGCTCGACATGACGACGGATATCGGCGTTCCCGCTTTTCTGGCGGTCATCATGCCAGGCAATCTTTCCGACCGTGTCGACGCGCGCTGGTCGCATGTCTGCGGTGGTTGCGGCTGCCACCCCGATCCTGTGCGCGCCGCGCTGCGCGCCATCACGGAAGCGGCGCAGAGCCGGCTGACCGCGATCGCCGGCAGCCGCGACGATTTCTCGCCGCGCATCTATCAGCGGCTCGACCGGAGCGCGGCGATGCAGCAGGTGGTCGAACTTTGCGAGGGCGACGGTCGGATGCGCGCGTTCCACGACCGTCATCGCCGCCCGGCGACGATCCAGGATACCATCGCCCATATTTCCGACCGACTGGCGGCGACCGGCATCGAGCAGATCATCGTCGTGCCCTTTCCGCATCGATCCCTGCCGATCTCGGTCGTCAGAGTGATCGTGCCGGGACTGGAGGTCGATATATCAGGCCAATACATCCAGCTCGGCATGCGCGCGGTCAACACCATAAGAGGAGCCGAATCATGAAGGTGCTGTTCGTCGGCCCAAGCCTTGGCAGTGACCTTGCCGCTGCGAAAGCCATGTCTCCTTTCATCGACTTCCGACCGCCGGCCGCCGCCGGCGACATCCTGAAGGCCGTTCGGGCCGGCGCCACGGCGATCGGCCTCGTCGATGGCTATTTCGGCGACCTGCCTTCGGTCTGGCACAAGGAAATACTTTACGCACTCGAACATGATGTCGCCGTTGCCGGCGGGGCCAGCATGGGGGCGTTGCGGGCAGCCGAATGCGCCCCCTTCGGCATGGTCGGGCTCGGCTCGATCTTCGAAGATTACKAGTCCGGACGGCTGCTCGACGATGAGGCCGTCGCGCTGGTGCATGCGCCGCATGAGCTCGGCTGGCTGCCGCTTTCCGTTCCCTGGGTCGATTTCGAGCCGACGATCGATGCGCTTCACGCCAAAGGCGAGATTTCGCCCGGCGAGCGCAAGAAGCTGTTGCTGGCCGGCCGGTTTCTGCATTTCTCCGAACGCACCTATGCGAAGGTGGCCGACGAGTGCCATTTCCGCAAGCCGCGCCGCGACCATATCCTCGCCGCCATCCGCGGCAGCCGTGTCGAGCGCAAGCGCAACGACGCGCGACTGGTGCTGGAATGGCTGAGCCGAGATAAATTCCTCCCCGTCAACCGTGACTGGCGCTTTGCCGCGACCTCACATTGGGAGCTCTTGCACGCCGAAGTCACGCGCAATGCGGTTCCTGTAACGCTTGAATAACGGTCGCGGCGGAATGATGCAGCACTGATGGAATCGTAGGGTTCCACGACCAAAGAGGCGGGAACGATGTTTGATCAATACAACGAGGGTACCGGCAGCGAATACGCAAGGATCTTCCGGCTGCTGTCGGCAGCCAAGGATGAGGCTGAAAAGCTTCAGCTGCGCAATCTGATGCACCTGACGAACATGGCGCTGCTGCAGGTCGTCATCGATTGGGACGGCATAGATCCCGACAGGGAGCTTGACGTCAATCTCGAGAAGCTGCTCGGCAGCAAAGCCAAGATCGCAATGAAGGATGCCAGCGAGAATCTAATCCTGATCGATCGCCATTGAGCCCGATCGATTGCTACTGATCCCGATCGATCGCCATTGATCCGATCAACCGCTATTGATCCTCATGCGGTCCGTTTGGAGCGCGTGAAGGACAACCGGTCTATTCGGCCGCTTCGGTTTCCAACTGTTCGGTGTTGGCAATCGCCTGGACGAGCTTCAGGATCTTCTTGCGAAGCGCTTCGTTCTTGATCGAAAAGAACGCCGCATTGAGAAGGACGCCTTCGCGCGAAATAACGAATTCCTCGCTCGGAGCGGGGTTGTCGTTGGCCGTATCAGGGGTCGACAGATCGTCAAAAAACGTCCTGACATCGACCTTAAGCGCGCCGGCGATTTCGACCAGCATGCTGGCGGAAACGCGGTTGGAACCCTTTTCGTACTTCTGGATCTGCTGGAACGTTACGCCAACACGATCGCCCAGTTCCGTCTGAGAAACTTTCCTCAACAGACGCTGGATACGGATCGTCTTTCCGACGTGAACATCGACGGAATGCGGTTCTTCTTTCATCTCATTTTCCCTTCTGAAGGCAGCGGACAGGGGTCATTCCCCATATC
>NZ_JBFUAY010000136.1:0-13028 GCF_056406015.1 Rhizobium sp. P1_E1
ACCGTACGCAAATCATCGAAATCATGGGCATCGCGCTACAGACGAGCCAAGAATTTCAACATCTTTGGAAAAGCAGCGGCGGAACGGGCCGGCTCAGTCAAGACGACACGGATAAGTTGGTCGAACTGCTCCGCCAGATCGGCAACCTGAATGAAATGCTCATGCGATTGGCCTGAAAGGTGTCGATACCCAAGTACCAGCGCCCACGCATTTCCGAGACGTCAAAACTCCCATGGCGAGATCAATTGAAGACCTGAGGTCGCAAAATTGCCCAGATTTCGCGTCGCAAGTCGCCCACCATTGACCCGCGCGATAGCGGCGATCATGCCATCCGGCACTGACATCCCGCGCCCCTGACGAGCGGCCAAACCCATAATGTCACCATAAGCAAGAGCGGCCTCTTCGGTCAGGCCAAAAATCCGGGCTGCAAAGCGACGACGCCAATCGGACAGTCCCTGCTCGAGGCGTTCGGCTCGCTGATCAGGCCGGATCTTCTGGATACCGAAAGCGATCTCGGCAATCGTTACTGTCGKCAGCGCCAATTCAGCATCATGGCGGACGAGCCATGAGATCACAGCTTCATTGGGTGATTTTATCAAAGTTTCCGAAACAATGTTGGTATCGAGAAAAATCAAAGCTCGATGCCCTTATGAACCTGCCTGCCTTCGTTGATAACGGCTTCGAGGTCGATATCCGTCCCGCTTTGCTGCGAAAGCCCTGGCATAGAAGGACACAGCCGGCTCTCTTCCGGCTTCGCGTATTTCATACGATTCGAGGGCCCTTTCGAGAATGTCGGCTATCGAGCGGTTTTCACGGCGGGAAAGCCGGTGAGCAAGATCACGCGCTTTTGCGCTCCGTACAGAAAGCTGAGGTTCGGCCATGCCGATCTCCTTTGCGATAGGATATAAAGGCAGCGTTAGCCATCAAGATGGCAAGTGATGGCTTGATACCATTGCTTTTCGTAAATCATCAACCCAATAATGGACGGCTGCCGCTAAGCTCCAATGTCAGAATAATTAACCACATTTCAGTGTTCTTGCGAAATAATGCCATACGTAGATCAGGTCTCTCGAAGTAGAGAAGCCAAAGTTATTTGGAGACAGTCTTGGCATTCACCATTGCTCGCAGTTTGGTGGCGTTCGGCGTCGCCGTTTCAGTCGGTCTTTTCATGTCGATCGGATTGCAGCAATCGGCGCTCGAACGGCTCAAGGTCAACGGGCCGGTTTACGAGCAGGTCGTCTACGGCAAGGATTTGATTGCCGATATTCTGCCGCCGCCGCTGTTTGTGGTCGAATCCTACATGCTCTCCTTCGAGGCGAGCAAATTTCCCGAACTCACCGACACCAATCTTGCCAAGATCGCAAATCTCAAGGCCGCTTACGACAACCGCCGCGCCTATTGGAAAACCACCCGGCTGCCGCAAGCCTTGAAGGACGAGCTTGAAAACGATGTCATCGCCAAGGGCRATGAATTCTGGGAAGTGATGAACCATGAGATCATCCCGGCCTTGAATGCCAGGGATGAAGACAAGGCGCACGGTGCAATCGAGCAGTTGCGCGTCGCCTTTCATTCGCACCAGGACAYGGTCGAGAAACTCGTTGCCAATTCCGACGCCTTCCTGAAGGGTGAGGAACGCAATGCAGCCTCGGAGATCGTGACCTGGACGATCTATGCGGGTGCTGCGGGCTTCGGATCGTTCGGCCTATTGCTGGTGGGACTGTATCTCTTGCGTCGCCGGGCGATCGTGCCCCTGGATGGCATGAAAGCCTATATGGGCAATCTTGCCGAAGGCGATTTTTCGACCGACGTTCCCTACGCCAACCGTTCCGACGAGATCGGCGCCATGTCCAAGGCCGTCGCGGTATTCCGCCGCAACGCACTCGAGCGGCAGGACGCACAGAAGCGCGAGACCGCACTTCGCGATGCGGAATTCGAGCGTGAACGCAGTCAGCTGGCCGAAAGGGCCGCAGAGGAGCAGATCCGCGAAACGGTGATCGATCAGCTGACATACGGACTGGAACAGCTATCGACCGGCAACCTCGATTGCCGGATCAAGACACCCTTTGCCGCTGCCTACGAGACTTTGCGCGCGAAGTTCAACGATAGTATGGACGCGCTTTGCGCTTCGATGGCGGAGATCGCCCAGACCTCCAAGCAAGTGGGCAGCTCCTCGGCCGGCATCACCGATGCAGCCGACAGTCTTGCGTCGCGCACGGAACAGCAGGCCGCGATGCTCGAAGAGGCCACAGCCGCGCTCGATGAAATGAATATCAAAGCCAAAGACGCCTCCGACCATGCCGGCAAGGCAACCGGCATGATGGCGCAGACCCGCACCAGCGCCGAACATTCGGCAGCCGTCGTTCGCGAAGCAATCGCCGCCATGGAAAGGATCGAAGGCTCGTCCTCCCAGATTGGCGCCATCGTCAACGTCATCGATGAAATCGCCTTCCAGACCAATCTTCTGGCGCTCAATGCCGGGGTTGAAGCAGCGCGCGCGGGCGAAGCAGGCAAGGGTTTTGCCGTCGTGGCGCAGGAAGTGCGTGAACTTGCCATGCGCTCGGCCAACGCCGCCAAGGAGATCAGAGCTCTGATCTCCACCTCCTCGGCCCAGGTCTCCACCGGTGTGGAACTCGTCAACCGCACCGGCAAGGCGCTCCTGGAAATCGAGGGCCAGGTCGAGCAGGTTGCCGGCCTGATCGCCCGCATCGTTTCGGTATCCTCCGAACAGGCGGTAGCGATCGGCGAGATCAACACCTCCGTCAACGCCCTGGATCAGGTAACCCAACGCAACGCTGCCATGGCCGTCGAAACTGCCTCGGCCTGCCGCGCCCTCGGTAGCCAAACGCAGACACTGGAGGGGGTCGTCAACCGCTTTCAGGTCGATGCGGGAGCCAGCACGTCCAGACCGCAGAAAGCTGCTTGAGGCGGGAGCGGCAACGGAAGCCCCTGCTCTTTCGGCAACCTTAGTCCAAGACAATCGCCACGACGGCAACGCAATCGCCGGCCTTGAAATTGATCGTGGTTCCCGACGAGAGATGATCCTTGCTTTCGCGGGCGAACCTTATCGGGTTTGCAGCGTTTCACGGCAATGGAAAATCATGATGGCACCGGCCTTTCGTTGCGTCGGACTATTTCGCGGCAATGCGACCAAATCGCTCCCACGCCCATACTCGAGGGGGCGGAGCGATCGTTCGTGCCAAAAGGCTGCTGATGCCAGCTTCCGCCAGCGCGAAACACCTGACCTCTATCGAGCTTGGAAGAATTCGGCGCGCTGTCGGCATAGCGCGCATGATGGATACTGCGGTCAGATTGCCTGTCATCGGCGTGCGGATCGGCGCGGACTCAATTCTCGGCCTTATCCCGGCCGTCGGCGACATTGCCGGATCTCTGATCGGTCTTTTCATCATCGATGAGGCAAGACGCCTCGGTGTTCCCACCCATAAGCTCGCCCGTATGGCCGTCAATCTCGGGATCGACGCCGCAGGCGGAACGGTTCCCTTGATCGGCGATCTCTTCGACGTCTATTTCAAGTCTCATCGCCGAAACGTCGGTATCATCCTCGACCACTTTGGGATTGGCGAAGACGAGCTGAATCGGCACATCTGACGAAGCCGATCGCTTCGCCGGTCTGGATCACGTCCGAGCGCCCTTTCTCGTCAGAAACGCCAGGGCCGCCGCGCCGACGAGGCCAGAGTTCTGATCCAATGCTGCCAGCATCACCTTGACATCCTTGAATGCCGGCATGGCCCATTGCGTGATGTAGGCTTGAATGCCCGGTTGCAGCCGATCGAACTCGTGGGAAAGCCCGCCTCCCATCACAATGATATCGGGACTGAAGATATGGATCAGGCTGGTGAAGCCGCGGCCGAGAATTTCTGCTTCCTCGTCAACCAGTTGATTTGCCAGACGATCGCCATTTCTAGCGGCCGCGAAGATGCTGCGGCTGTCGATGGCTCCGTCATTGCTGCCTATCGTCGTCCCGCTAGATTCCATGGCCCTTATGCGGGCGCGTCGTGCAAAAGCCGGTCCGGATCCATAGGCCTCGAAGCAACCCCTGTTGCCGCAAGGGCAAGGCTCGCCGTTCGGCACGACCGACATGTGGCCGACATGAGCCGCCATGCCCTTGCGGCCGCGCACCACGCGACCATCCGAGATAACGCCGCCGCCGATTCCGGTGCTGACCGTGACATAGACAAGGTTATCAAGCCCCTTGCCGATACCGAACTGCCACTCACCAATGGCAGCGGCAATAGCATCATTCTCGAGGTCGACAGGAAACGGAAACCGCTTCTGCAACTCCGCCTTCAGCGGAAAATCGACGAAGCCGGAGAGGGTCGGGATATCAGTCGCGACACCGGCAACCGTATCGAGTGGGCCCGGAGCGGATACGCCGACGCCCACCACCGAAGCCGGGTTCGATGCTGCAAGCAGTCCATCGGCCAGGCCGCAAATCTGGGCGAGCACGCGGTCGGGACCCGCCAGCGCATCCGTCGGTTCGGCTGCGCGCGCCAGAATCCGGCCTTGCTCGTCGACAAGGGCAGCGCGTACCTGCGTCCCACCGAGGTCGATTCCAATGGCAACCTGCTGCATGTGAAGACCATCAGTTAGAGTGCGCGGACCCATGMCATCCGCTCGTCGAGCGACGGCGCATTGAAAGCCAGGGAACCGAGAACGACCGTCTCCGCACCCGATTGGCGCAGGTGAGGCACGGTGTGCTCGCGAATACCGCCGTCGGCCGCAAGCACGATCCGATGCGCCGCGCCGCAGCCGGCGATGATCTGCTTGGCCTGCTGAAGCCGGGCGCCGGCCTTTTCGTCGAGGCCCTGGCCCTTCACACCGATCGCCGTGCCGAGCAGCGTCACGAAACTCAGCCGGGAAACGTATCTTTCGACCCGCTCGACGGGAGTATCGACTTTGAGGACCATGCCGGCGGCGACGCCGCGGCGATCGAGGAGATCGAGCGCCTGGTCTGCGACGCTTTCGTTTTCAACATGCAGGCTAATCAGGTCGCTGCCCGCATCGGCGAACTGCTCGATCTGCGACAGGATGATGCTGTCGGCGACCATCAGGTGAACATGGATCGGGCGTGCGGAAATTTTGCGCACCCCGGCGACGAGATCGGGGAAAAACAACATTGCCGGCGCGAAATGACCATCGGCGACATCGATATGGAGGATGTCGACGTGCGGATCGACACGCATCAGATCATCGGCGAGACGCACAAGATCGGCCGACCAGATGGAGAATTCAGCAATCAAGCGATCCTTCGGAAGATCAGCGATCCAGGTCTTGGAGGGGGTCGTCATTGTTTCAGAGCTCCTTCAGAAAATGGCCCATGGCAAGCCGGAAGTCGGCGACATATTGCGGACGGCTCACAGTCTTCGATGTGATCTGCACGAAACGCGCGCCGGCAATGCGCTCGGCAAGAGCACATGCGTGGCCAAGAGGATGAATGCTGTCCCGATCATGGCCGATGATGAGCGTCGGTACGGCGATATTGCCGACCTCCTCGTCGGTCACATCAGGACCGTCATTTGAGATCCTGGTGAGCAGTTCGGCGGTCACATCCAAAGGCGTGCGGGAGAAAAAGCCGGCGAGTGACGCCAGATTGTCCGGAGCCTCGGCGGCGAGCCGCACGCCCACCGGCCCTGCCAGGAACGTAGTCTTTGCCTCATCCGGCGGCAGAGTTTTCAGAAGCCGCCCGACTTCGGCATTGGGCGCCATATTCTCCGGCTCGGGTGCCGTCAGCCAGGCCGGCCTTGYGATGATCAGAGCCTTGACAAGATCGGGCCGCTTGACCGCGAGACGTAAGGCGATCGCAGCACCCATCGAGATGCCGCCGATCACGATCGGCGGCGTAAGGTTTTTCTCGATATAGGCGGCGATGTCATCGCAGAAGGTCGCGATCGACAACCGCTCCAGATTGCCGGCTTGGGAGTGGCCGTGGCCACGCGCTTCGATCGTTACCCGGCGAAAACCCGCTTCGAGCGGAAAGACTTCGTCGGTCTGCGCCGCGTCTCCGCATAAGCCATGCTGGAATATGGCGGACGCGCCCTCGCCCGCCATATCCACATTGAGAATGGTCCCGTCGCTGGTTTCGAACGGTCGAGCCCGTCTCATCTTCCTGCCCCCGCAGAATGACCGTCGAGGCTATTCTTCAGGAAGGCCGCCACACCGGCCGCCTCCGAAGCCGAAAGACCATGCGTGACGAGACTGCCCTCGAAGCCGATCGCCTTGAGACGGCCGAGATAATGCGCGTAGTCGAGGACGCCCTTGCCGGCGGTCGCGAAACTACCGTCGCGATTGCGGTCTTTCGCATGCGCCATGACGATCCGATCGGCCAGAAGGTCGATGGCGGAAGACACGATGCTCCGCTGCTCATCCAGCGTCGCGAGCTCGAAGAGATTGGCCGGATCGAGCACGATCTTGATGCGGGGGCTCTTTAGTGCCGTGATCAGCCGATGGGCTTTCTCAGCCGAGTTGACGACATTGGCAAGCTCGGGCTCGATGCCGAGATCGACATCGTAGCGTTCGGCGATCTCGATGGCCGTTCCCATCGCTTCGAGGAGGTCCCGCCAGGCCTCCGGCGTATTGTTGTCGGCGTGGGCCTTCCACTGGTCGATGGGATCGCGTGTGCCGGTGCAGAGCGTGATCAGGGCGGTCGACATGCCGGTGCTGCGCTTGGCCAGCGTCGCGAGGTTACGAAGGCCGGCCTCGCGAACGGCAGGATCCGGGTGGATCATGTTGAAAGTGCCGGAAACGGCAACGATTTCGACGCCGCTCTCGCGCGCGGCTTCGGCGACCGAGCTGGCCTGGGCTTCCGTAATGATCTCCGGCATCGGCGCAAGGCCCGAGCAGGCCATATTATATTGGGCGCAGGTGAACCCGGCCGCGGCGACCGAGTTGAGAACGCTTACCGGTTCCGTTCCCTCGAAGGTCTTTGCGAAAATGCCGAGCTTCATCACACGCCACCCGTGACGTCGGCCAACGCAACCGCCTTACCGCTTTCGGCCGAACGCGCGACGGCGACCATCGCCCGTACGGATGCCAGGCCGTCATCGATGTCGGCGCCTTCCATCACGGCGCCATCCAGAATGGTGCGGGCGAAGCCTTCGACCTGACGGCGATAGAAATGGCCGTCGGCACCGAGAACTCGATGGGTCGCGCCGTCCGCCTCTCGGAAAATGTCCACCTCGCTGGTCTTGTAGTACCACGGGTTATAGGTCTTGCCCAAAATGCTGCCATTCTTGCCATAGATCTGGAAGCCTTCGTGCCAGTCCATGCGCACCTGAACGGTGAGATCGAGATGGCCGAGCGTGCCGGAGACAAATTCCACGTCCACGAACCAGCACCAGATACCGGCGCGCTCCGACAGGCGAGCGTTGACGGAAACGATGTCGCCGGCGAAATAACGTGCGGTGTCGATCAGATGGCAACCGTGGGCAAGCATGTAGTAGCGCCGCAGGTCGGCTTTCGGATTGGCGGTGGGCTTCCGCGCATTGGCGCTGGTGACGATCAGGGGTTGGACCGCATCGGTCATTGGATAGCGGTGCGTGCTGTCGCAATACCATGCTTTCAGAGCAACCATTTCGCCCATTTCATCGCGGATGAAGGACTTGGCAGCCTGGAGCCCCGCGTCGAAACGCTTCATATGCCCGACCTGAAACACCTTTCCCGCCCCGTCGACTACAGCTTTCAGTTCAAGGCATTCCTCGACGGTGACACCGACGGGTTTCTCGCACAGGACATGTTTGCCTGCCTGAAGGGCGCGAATGGAAGCCGGGACGTGAAAGGCATCGGCGGTCGCGATCACCACGGCATCGAGGTCAGGATCGGCCAGCATCTTATCGTAATCGTCATAGGTTTTTTCCACCCCGTGGGTGATTGCCATACGCTCACGGAGATCCTCGGCAACGTCGCAAATCGCATAGAGGTCGGCATTGGCTGCCTTCGTGCAGCTCTCGAAGTGCGCGGCCTGGGCAATCTGGCCCGCTCCCAATACGCCGATGCGGAGACGTCGTTCCTGTTTTGCTGGCATCGAAAAGCCCTTCGGGTCGGATATTGAAGTGAACGCCGGTTTCGGCGTCGGATGGAATGCTTTCAAACGTCAACGACGTCTTCTGGCCGGGCCGCCACCAGCGCCGCCCGCTGCTCCCTCGTCAATTCAGAGCGCCATATGCGTTTGAGGATGGAAAAAGTGCAGTTTCGCCGGGTCGATCGCCACATTGATCGATTGGCCTGTCTCGACCGCACTGACAGCCTCGAACCGCGCAACGGCGTTGGCGGCCCCGCTCAAGTCCTCGACAGCATCGGGGTCGCCTGAGTCGATCCGGACCGCGTCGATCTTCAAATGCACGATCAACTCGGAGCCTAGCTCCTCGATCGACTTCACGACAACCGGGATCGTCGGATGGGAGGCACCCGACGGCAACCGGCTGTCGTAGAGGTCCTCGGGCCTGACCCCAAAGATCAGGGCCTTTCCCTCGAAGGCGGAAAGACCGGGAGCGCGTTCGAAGGCGCCGTCGGACAACGGAATGGAGAAGCCCGGCAGATGGATCCGCCCGCCCTCCAGACGCCCTTCGAAAAGGTTCATCGACGGCGAACCGATGAAGCCGGCGACAAACGCATTGACYGGGCGGTGATACAGAGCCTTGGGCGTATCCACTTGCTGAAGCACGCCGCCCTTCAGCACCGCAACCCGATCGCCCATGGTCAGCGCTTCGGTCTGGTCGTGCGTCACGTAGATCGTCGTCACGCCCAGCTGTCTCTGCAGGCTGGCGATCTCCGCCCGCATCTGAACACGCAGCTTCGCATCAAGGTTCGAGAGCGGTTCGTCCATGAGGAATGCCGCGGGCTCACGGACCATGGCGCGGCCCATCGCAACACGCTGGCGCTGGCCGCCGGAAAGCTGTGCGGGCTTGTTGCCCAGCAAGGATTCCAGCTGCAGGATCTTGGCGATCTCATGCACGCGTTTGGTGCGTTCGGCCTTGTTCTTTCCGGCCAGCTTCATCGAAAAGGCGATGTTGTCGAACACGGTCATGTGCGGATAAAGCGCATAGCTTTGAAAGACCATGGCAATGTCCCGGTCCTTGGGCGCGAGATCCACGACGTCCTGACCGCCGATGCTCAATGTTCCGCTGCTGATTTCCTCGAGCCCGGCAATCATGCGCAGAGCGGTCGATTTTCCGCATCCGGACGGCCCGACCAGAATCAGAAACTCGCCATCATGGATCGTCAGGCTCAGATCCTTGATCGCATGGTAGCTGTTTCCATAGGTCTTGCAGATTTTGTCGAGTACAACCACAGCCACGTCTCGTCCTCCCGTACCAGTCCGGATCACATCTTGAACGGCGCTCCCCGCCGTCTCCGATCCTTTTGACAAGAAAGCTCAGGCCTGAGCGTCAAAGTCAACAAAAGAATCGAGGGGAATTCATCACAATCTATCGGAAACAAATCGTATCTAGTTGAAAAATATCATCATTCCATATCAAACGAATATTCATTTGCGGAATTATATTTTTTATCGCGCGTAACTTTTATGGCCAACGCCATGACTGTCAATAGATCTCGCAAGGCGCTTCAATTGCAGATCAGCGACGCACCGCTCGGCCGGTCGACCAGTGTCGACACCGGTCACACCTGCGCTCACTTTTGGCATCCCGACATCGGGAGCGGCGCAGGTGCATTCTCCGCCGCCATCCATGCCAGACACGTCCGGTGATCCGGCAGGCCTCGGCGCCCTCCCCGTGCGGTCACGGAAATGGCGGCCGCCGCCGTGGCATAGGCAGCGCAATCAAGCGGGCGCTTACCCCTAGCGAGGGCAAGGGCGTAGGCACCGTGAAAGCAATCACCGGCGCCGGTCGTATCGACCGCCTGAACCTGATAGGCCGGCACATGCCACCTGACGGTATCGCCCTTCTGGCGGAGATAGGTTCCTCGTTCGCCATCAGTAAGGACAACCGCGGACCGATCCCCGGACCAGAGCTTCTCCAGGATCATCGTGGGATCACCTTCGCCGGTGTATTCCTGCGCAAAGGCGAGCGGCAGCACCAGATGATCGGCAAAAGCCAGGATCCGGTCTGTCGCGGCACCGACCGTCCATTCGATATCGGCAATCACGGCCAGACCCAGGGCGCGTGCGCGCGCCACGACACTTTCCGCGTGCGTGGCATAGCCATCGATCAGCAGGACCGGGGCCTGCATCAGAACATCGTCGGGCAGTGCATCGGATGTCCCGTGCAGCACATCGTCGTCATAAGCGATGAACCGGGCGCCGTCGGGACCGACCGTGATCACGGAGCGGATTGGCGCGGCATCAGCGTGGCGGGGAGCCAGCGATATGTCGACGCCGTCCCGCTCGAGTTCGCTACCCGCCACATCGGCCGTTGGCTCATCGCCGAGCCAGCCTATGAAGCCGGCCCGCCCACCAAGCCGGGCGGCGGCAACCAGGGCCGTCGCCACGTTGCCGCCATGGTCCGTGGCACGCTTAATCACTTTTCCCTTGCCGGCCGTCAGCCCCCGATCGACATAGATGATGTCATCGATTGCCAGGGCGCCGAAGCCCAGAACCTGGAAAGGGCGCGACACGTCTCAAGCACCGGCCGCCGCCAGCGCATCCTCCGGCGTCATGCCTTTATGAATGACGAACTTGAAGGCACGCGCAGCCATGGTCGTATCGCCGTGGCCCCAAAGGTTGCGACCGACGACCGCACCTTTGGCTCCAGCGCGCAATGCCTCCGAGGTCTGGACGAGCGCTCCGAGCAGCGTTTCGGTCTTGGGGCCGCCGGCGATCACGACCGGAATCGGGCAGGTCGCAACGGTCTCGCGGAAGGATTCGAAATCGCCGGTATAGCCGACCTTGATCACGTCGACTCCGGCCTCGAATCCGATGCGCACCGCATAGGCAATCTCATCCGGGGTGAACACGATCTTGCCGCCGTCGGAGAAATCACGGGGATAGACATGAGCAACGACCGGCATCTCGAAGCGGGCGGCGGCGTTGACCGTATCGGTGAGCCAGCGGATATATTCTCCTTCGGTGGCGCCGCGCACGGGAATGGCGACAGCCAGAGCGTCCGCACCATAGCGCACCGCGTCTTCCGGGGTCGCAATAAGCTGGCGAATGCGGTCGTCAGCGGTGAAGCAACCACCCTGAATGACGAGCGCTGCCTTTCCGGCATATTCCGACCAGAGGTGGCGCGCCGCGCCAGGCTGGATGCTGATGTAGTCGGGTCCCCCCGCCATGACGCGTCTGAGCGCACCCGGCAGGTCGGCAAGCCCGCCCTCACGCACATTGCCATAACCGACAAAATGATCGACGGCGCCTCCGAACAGATGACCCGATGGGTTCGAGAACAGGCGTGCGAGGCGGACTTTGGTTCCGAGACCCATGGCGATACTTCCTTCGTGATTGCCGGCTTTGCGATTGCTGGCGCCGATGCTGAAGAAACCCTAACTCGAAAACAAACAAATATTCAATATTTCGATTTCTTTCGTTTTTACATGGATGATGAATTTTTGACGTGCATTTTCGTCATCATGCGGCTATTTTTGCAGCAAGAGCCGTAGGATAAGGCGGCGAACTTTCGTTTTTCAAAAGTCATATGGTCGCAAAAGGCGACAGGTCGGGATCACAAATGCTTGCAGAGCAGAGGCGGCAGCAGATCATGCTGGAACTTCAACGGGTCGGTCAGGCACGCACCCGCCAGCTCGCGGAATTCTTCGAGGTCTCGGAAGTGACGATCCGCTCCGACCTCGAAATCATGGACGCGAAGAAGCAACTGATCAAAACACATGGCGGGGCAATCGCCCTGCCGTCCGACTCGCCAGCGGCGGCCTTTGAGGAACGCATGCAGCGCAATTTCGATGCGAAGCGACGCATCGCCCAGATGGCTGCGCGGCAGATCATCGACAATCAGTCAATCGTCTTCGACAGCGGTTCGACGCTGTTGCAAGTGGCCATGCAGATGCCCCCGGTCAACAACGTCGTGGTTGCGACGACGGCGATGAACATCGCGCAGCATCTGATGTACCGTCCAGGGCTCGACGTGCACATGATCGGCGGCCGCGTATTTCCCAGCACCGTGAGCACGATTGTGTCGGACTCCGACAAGGCGGTCGGCGGCCTCGTCGCCCACCAGGCCTTTGTCAGCGCCCACGCGATCGATCAGGCCTTCGACGTCGTCGATGTCTCCGAGGATATTGCGCGAACCAAGCGCAACCTGGTTCGCATGGCCCGGCGTGTCGTCCTCGTGGCGGATTCGAGCAAATTTGACATCGGCGCCTCCTCCAAAGCCTTCTCGCTATCGCGCGTCGACCTGATCATCACGGACAGCAACATGCCGCACAGCATTCGCCACCGGCTGGACAAGCTGGGCGTGGAGGTTCGCTACGCGTGACCTGCAGTCCACCTCTCCAATTTACAAGAGAGACAGGAGAGGCTTTGGCGTCGACGGATGGCTTTGGCCGACGCCATGGAATACGAGAAGGGCTAAAATCCCAGACGTCGAAGGGTCTCGCGGTTCGCGCGAACGGCCGCGGCAGGATCGGTTCCGGCATGGTCCGATTCTTCCTCGACCACGATCCAGCCGATAAAGTTCGGCGCATCCCGAACGGCCGAAATCACGGCAGGCACGTCGCAGACGCCTTCCCCCAGCATCGCCCAGGTCCCGCCGGCGTCAACATCCTTCAGATGCACGTAGCGGATCCGGTCCCGGTGGGCCGCCAGCGTATCGCCGATCTGCTGGCCGCCACGCAGGATATGGCCGGTATCCGGCACCCAACCCACGCCTGGATCCAAGAGAGCAAAGAGGCGATCATAGTCGTTGCGGGTGAAGAGGAGCGTGTTGTGGTGCGAGGAAGGATGGACCGCAACGGCGACGCCAGCCGACTGTCCGATCTCGGTCGCACGATTGTAGCACTCGGCCGCAATGGCGAATTTCTCATCGAGTGGACCATCCGAGACGACCGTCGCCGATCCCATCGATACCATCGCACCGGGAAAGTTCGCCGCGAAATCGACCCATCGC
>NZ_JBFUAY010000137.1:0-12993 GCF_056406015.1 Rhizobium sp. P1_E1
GAAGTACCCTGAGCAGGCATCTGTCGCCGTTCAGCAACGGCTTATGGAAGACTTGGTCAGTGCCGGCGTCAAGGGGGTCATGGTCTCCGCGGTCGATCCCAAGACCCAGACGGATGGCTTGAACAAGATCGGCTCGCAGACTGCTCTCTTCACGACCGATAGTGACGCGCCGCAGACCAACCGCGTTGCCTATATCGGCTCGTCCAATATCGACGCCGGCTTGCAGGCGGCCGAAATCGCCAAGAAGGCGATGCCGGACGGCGGCAAGTGCATCGGCTTCGTCGGCCTGCTCGGCGCCGACAATGCCAAAGAACGCATCCAGGGCATGAAGGACGGCTTGAAGGGCACGAAGATCGAGCTGACAGATGTACGCGGCGACGATATCGACCAGACGCGCGCAAAGAAGAACGTCGAGGACGCGCTGGTGGCCAGCCCCGACGTCACCTGCATGGTCGGCTTCTACTCCTACAATACGCCGCGCATCTATGAGGCGCTGCGCGACGCCGGCAAGCTCGGCCAGATCACCGTCGTCGGCTTCGATGACGATCCGATCACGCTCGGCGGCGTCAAGGAAGGCACGATCGCAGCGACCGTCGTGCAGCAGCCGTTCGAGTGGGCCTATCAAGGCATGAAGCTGATGGCGGCCTACCTCAAGGGCGACAAATCAGGCGTTCCCAGCAACGGCTTGATCATCATCCCGACGGTGATCATCGGCAAGGATGACGTCGACAAGTATGCCGCCAGCCTAAAGGCTATGTCTGGAAAATAATCCTCCTTCGCGGCGGTGGCACTTGCCGCTGCCGCGAAAGACGTCTCATGCCGACACAGCCATTGGCAGCCATGGACAGGCGATGAACCACAGCTCCGACATCCCGTCACCGGACGCGCTTGCAACGCCATTCCTGTCGCTTTCCGGCGTTGGCAAGACCTATCCGGGCGTCGTTGCGCTTGAGGGCCTGTCGATCGACATCATGCCGGGAGAGGTCATCGGCCTCGTCGGCGAGAACGGGGCTGGAAAATCGACGCTGATGAAGATTCTCGGCGGCGTGATCGCACCCGACCGAGGCACGATCCTGCTCGACGGCACGGAGCTTCGTTTCCTCACTGTGGAATCGAGCATCGGATCCGGCATCGCCTTCGTGCACCAGGAACTCAATCTCTTTGAGAATCTCGACGTTGCCGCCAATATCTTCCTGGGCCGCGAACCGCTGAGAGCGGGACCTTTCAAGCTCGTCGATCGCGATCGGCTGCGAGACATGGTGAAGCCGCTCTTGAAGCGGGTAGGGGCTCATTTTTCCGCCGACACACCCGTGGCAGCGCTTTCCCTTGCCGAGCAGCAGATGGTGGAAATCGCCAAGGCGCTGTCGATCAACGCCAGGCTCGTCATCTTCGATGAACCCACGTCCAGCCTGCCGCTGGCCGAAACCGAGCGGCTCCTGAGCATTATCAAATCGCTGAAAGCCGATGGCATCAGTGTCATTTTCATCTCGCATCGCCTCCACGAGGTTGAGCGCGTCGCAGACCGCGTCGTAGTCCTGCGCGACGGCACGCTCGTCGGCACGCTCGCCAAGAAAGACATCGGCCACGACCAGATGGTCAAGCTGATGATCGGCCGGGTGCTTGCGGCCCGGACCGCAAAACCGCAGCGCTCGCCCGGCTCAGTTGCGCTGAAGGCAAGCGGCGTGCGCACCGAGGCCTATCCCGGGCGTCCCGTTGATCTGGAAATCCGGTATGGAGAAATCATGGGGCTTGCAGGGCTCGTTGGGTCGGGCCGCACCGAGCTTGCAAAAGTACTCTTCGGCATCGACCGGAGCTACGGCGGAGCCATTCTTCAGGACGGGCGGCAAATTGCGATCGGGTCTGCCCGGGACGCCGTCGCTCGGGGCATTTTCCTGGTGCCGGAGGATCGCAAGCGCAACGGCATTCTTCTTGATTTCCCGATCGCCCAGAACATAACCCTTGCCGATCTCCCCAAGCTCTCCAGCCGTTTCATGCTTTCTGCTGAGCAGGAGAGGGCGGCTGCCGAAAAGCAGCGCGTTCGCCTGGGTATCAAGGCGCCCTCCGTTTCGACGCGAACCGGCACTCTATCCGGTGGCAACCAGCAGAAGGTAGTGCTTGCCAAATGGTTGTCGATGAGCCCGAGGGTGATGATCTTCGACGAGCCGACGCGCGGCATCGATATCGGCGCGAAGAACGAGATCTACGGCCTGATGCGAGCGCTTGCCGATGCCGGAGTGGCGATCCTGATGATCTCCAGCGACATGGAAGAGGTGATCGGCGTTTCTGACCGCATCGCCGTCATGCACGAGGGCCAGATCGCCGGCATATTGGAAGAGGACGAAATCAGCCAGGAAAGCGTCCTTTTGCTTGCTGTCGGCAAACGGGTAAAATAGCGGCCGCGGCCAATATAAATAAGTATCGGGGATGGATCTCGAATGATCAAAAAAGATCTCGGACTGCTGCTTTTGATCGTCGTCGTCGGCATCGTCGTCGCCATCATCAATCCGCGCTTCCTGCTACCGATCAACCTGGCCAACACCGCCAACCTGATCGGCCTGTTCGGCATCCTGTCGATTGGCCAAGCCTTTGTCATCATTACCGGCGGTATCGAGCTTTCCGTGGGCTCGCTCGTCGCGCTTCTCGGCGTGCTGTTCGTCGATTTCATCGCGGTCCAGGATATGTCCTGGATGCTGGCGCTGCCGCTCATTCTCGTGCTTGGCGCGGTCATAGGCGCCGTCCACGGCTGGCTGATCACCCGGCTCAACCTGCAGCCCTTCGTCGTCACCCTCTGCGGCCTCCTGATTTATCGTGGGGCAGCGCGCTTCTATACGGCCGACGGAACGGCGGGCTTTGCTTTCGGCCAGAATTTCCCAGACCTCGAATTCCTCACCGCTGGGCGGTTTTACGGCGTTCCCAACACTTTCATCGCACTCGTCATCATTGCCGTGGTCATGTGGGTCATGCTGCATCGCTCTGTCTTCGGGCGTTATCTTTACGCAATCGGGAAGAACGAGGAGGCGGCCCGCTATTCTGGTATCCGTACCGGCCGCATGGTCATGTCGGCCTATGTCATCTGCGGGCTGCTAACGGCGCTGTCGGCAATTTATTTCGCCATGTACACACGCTCGATCTCGCCGGCGAGCCATGGTCAGTTCTACGAACTCTACGCGATTGCCGCTGCCGTACTCGGCGGCTTTTCGCTCCGCGGCGGCGAGGGATCGATCGTCGGCGTCGTGCTGGGGACGGTACTGCTCCAAGAGTTGCAGAATCTCGTGAATCTACTTGGTATCCCTTCGTCGTTGAATTTCGCTGTCATGGGTGGCGTGATCCTCATCGGCGTTCTGATCGACCAACAATGGCACGCGATCCGCGCAAAGCGCCGCCTTGTCTCTGCCGCCCGGCAGACCGATACCCGTCATTCCAACGAAGGCAGTTTGCCAGTGGTTGCCAATCAGGACTAGGTCAGTGGATGGGAGCGGTCACGCGTATCGTGACCAGCGAGCGATCTTGCGGCGTTCATCCAGGTCGATATGGGAGTATGGGAGTAGGTGTGTCTCATTGCGCTTTCCTTGCGAGCGATAACCCATTGGCATCTTTCGCAAGTCGCGCTTCAAACTTGAACCCACCCGGCTACACACATGTATCGCATAAGATAGATTATGGAACAAAAGGATGCTGTTTGATTACAATCGCATACCTTCGTCATCCCATCTCACAGGTCCACTCATTTAAAATCGGCCTGCTCGAATTTGCGTCTTGACGATCCAGCACATCGACGAGTTCACCTCAGGACGTGCCCTCATAGAGCAGCTGACCCCAGCCAACAGACTCTTTCGAAACCCGTGACTCGGACGACGCGCGCTTGGCGGCAACGTCCGGGTCAGAGTGTTGCTTTGATGGGAACCGACGGAAAGCTCGCCTGTCCGCTCGCCGTTGCTATTCCTCAAGTGTCGAGATGACCTTTGGTGGTCTTTGCAGTTCGGCGGCGGCAGCGGTTGCTGTTGCATCGGCGGGACCGCCGGAAACATGAACCGTCGGCGTTGCAAACTGGATACCTTTTTCCGCGAATGTCTTCTTGAGCATGGCGAGCGCCTTTCGGCGAACGCCGAACTGTTCGCCGGGTTTTGCCATGAATTTCAGCCGAATCTGCACGCCGTAGTCCGCCATCTGCTCAATCCCTTGCATTTTCAAGGGCTCGATGATGTTAGGACCGAGTTCGGCATCCTCCAGAAGCTCAACGCCGATGCGCTTGATGGTCTTGCGGACCTCCTCAAGGTCGCTGTCATAGTTCAGGGTGAGCGTAATGATGTCGATGACCCAGTCGCGGCTGAGGTTTTGCACCGCGCCCAGTTCGCCGAAGGGAACGATGGTGACCGGACCGCGATGGTGGCGCAAGCGGATCGATCGCAGCGAGAAACCTTCGACCGTTCCTTTATATTTTGCCGCCTGGATGTATTCGCCGATGCGAAAAGCATCGTCGAACAGATAGAAGACGCCGGAGATAATGTCCTTGACGAGTGTTTGGGCGCCGAAACCGACGGCTATGCCGACGACGCCAGCACCTGCCAGCAACGGTCCGATCTGAATGCCGACGGCATCCAGGATCATCAGGAAGCCGACGGCTCCGATCGCCAGGAACAGTACATTGCGAAGAATGGGCAGGAGGGTATTCAACCGTTGACGCCGTCGTGCATCGGGTCCTTCCTGATGCCCTTCCTGCACGCTTCGCGACGCCACCGCCATCTGACTGTCGATCAGCGTGCTTGCGAGCTTCCAGATAACGTCGGTCACCAGCAGCACGATAACGATGCGGATTCCGGCGCGGATCAATCGCGTGGTCACGGTTTCGGCTGCGGCGAGGTCACTGAGATTGACATTCCACGCGCGGGCAATGAGGAGAGCGGCGACCACAATGAGGCCATTCCGCAGCGTTTGCATGATGACAACAGACCATCCGACGATGGCCGGATCTTCGACCGCCTGCCCCTCCCCGGATTGAATAATGCGACGAATGATATCATGAGCCACCGAAACGGTAAGCGGCAGAAGCGTAATGATGATCACCGTCCAGAATGCAGCGCGGAGCCCGGATACCCATAACAGCCACGATAGCAGGATGCTCGCGCTGAAGGCGACACAGACCAGCCGGCTCACAGGCGGCCCATCAGAACGAAAGTGCCGCAGCCAGATCATAACGATAAAAGCGATTGAAACGACACCAAGCCATGCTGCGGTAAAGAGGTCGGCCAAGATAGGTGAAGCCCCGATCGTCCCCATCACTTCAATGGTGGCCCAGCCAGCCGCCAGCACTGCGACGATTCCGAGGAGCCAGTAGTACCAGAACCAGGCAAGCGAGGTGACAAGCGTCAGAAGCCGCATATGCGGCAGACGGGCGCCTGGCGCGATGACAATACGGCCCACAAGCACGCCAAGGCGCACCATGAGCGCGGCTGATAGCAGGATGAGCGCAATATCGCGAAACACGGCAGGCCATGGAAAGAGGATAAACGCGCCGAGACTTCCGATCAGGTAACCGACCAACGCGAGAAGACCCATTGAAAGCCGGGCGGCGTGGAGCTTGATCCGTTGCCGAACGGTGTCGGCAGGCGCGTTCAGCACAAAATGGAGCAGCCCTCGCCCTGACCACCAGGCAAGGCGCTGCGCAACGAACCCGCCTGCGACGAAGAGTATGACCGCCAAGATCAGGCCGACAGGTTCGATACGATCATCCGTTTGGAAGACCCGGATCGCCGACTGGATCTGCCCGGGAAGGGTCGGAACGGCATCGACGAGTATCAGCAACCTCTGGCGCAAATCCTGTAGTGACGTGGCAATCGAAGTCGGTGCCGCCTCTTGCGAGACTGCCACCGGCTGCGCCGGTTCCTGATTGCCCGGAACGATCCGGCCGACCAGCGCTCGTCCGGAATCATCATTCGGCAATTCGACAATAACCCGGATCGGCGCCGAGGAATTGGTCGGCTCAGCCGCCGAGGCGGGGTTTGCGCTCGCCAGCAGAAGCGTTGAAAATACCACCGCCACGAATGCACGCACTCTGCGGAGGGGATGACGGTCGTCGATGATGCGCATGTGGCCGTGGTCCCCGCGATGGTGTCGTCGCTTTTGCCGGATTGGTCGAAACTTCGGACTTTGTGAAGCGTTGCACGACCAACGTCAATCGACGAACCGGTCTCGGGGACGCTGACTGCGAACCAAAGGCCAGGCGGCGTTAAGACCGCAAGCTTCTGAAGGCCTCCCTGATCTCCTGACTGAAGAGTTCCGGCTCCTCCCAGGCAGCAAAGTGACCGCCCTTGGAGGCGCGATTGTAGTAGATGAGTTTCGGATAAGCCTTCGACAGCCAATGCCTTGGCGGCTTGTAGATCTCGCCGGGGAACACCGTGACGGCGACCGGTACTTTGACGGCCGTGAGCTTGGCGCCCGACATGACGTTTTCCCAATAGATCCGACCACTTGAAGGGCCGGTGTTCGTCAGCCAATACAGTGTGATGTTGTCAAGGATTRCATCCTTGCCAAGAACCTGTTCGGGATCGCCGCGTGTATACACCCAGTCGGCGATCTTGTCGTAAAGCCAGGCGGCGAGGCCGACTGGAGAATCCGCAATCCCGTAGCCGACCGTCTCCGGCCGTGTGCTCATGATCGCTGCGTAGCCGAAGCCGTTGTTGAGGAAGTCCCGGGCCTCGTCGAAGACGACCTTCTCATCCTGAGACAGGCTATCGGGAGCCGGCCCTCCATTTTTAAGAGCCTGCGCTGCGTCCGCTGGGAAAGTCGTCGCACGCTCGACCCTGTTGACGTGGATCGCGAGTAGCCCATCGGGCGCCTGGCGACCCAGGGCGTCGCTGATGATCGCGCCCCAGTCGCCGCCTTGCGAGACATAGCGGTCATAGCCAAGCCGCTTCATCAGCACGTCCCAGGCAGCCGCTATCCGCTGGGGGTTCCAACCTGTTGCTGGTGGTTTCCCGGAGAAACCGAATCCTGGAATCGACGGGATCACCAGGTGGAAGGCATCATCAGCCCTGCCGCCATGCGCCGTCGGATCCGTCAGCGGCCCGATGACGTCAAGCAGTTCGAAGACCGAACCCGGCCAGCCGTGGGTCATGATCAGCGGCAGCGCGTTTTCATGGCGGGAGCGGACATGGATGAAATGAATGTCCAGTCCATCGATATTGGTGAGAAACTGTGGAAAACTGTTCAGCCTGCTCTCTGCCTTCCGCCAGTCATAGGACGACTGCCAGTAACGCACCAGTTCCTTCAGCCTGTCCGGCTGGACGCCCTGCGAACGATCCATCACGGTTTCGCCGTCGGGCCAGCGGGTCTCGGTGAGACGCCGCCTGAGGTCTGTAAGCGCCGCCTCGGAGACCTCAACCTTGAACGGTCGGATCTCTCCGGATGCGGCGACGACGACATCTGCAGCGGCGGACGTGCGTGGGAGGAGAGCGGCGGATATGCCGGCCGCGGCAACCCCCAACAACAGCGAGCGTCGCGATATATCCCTGTGTTTCAAAGAGTTCGGCAGTGCCATGGCACGTGTCCTTTCATGACATCGAGGGTCTTCCTGGGGCGGGAGGGGAAACGATGGCCCTGCCCCGCTTCAATGCCGAAAACGTCAGGTCTCGTCAGCTCCGGAACGAAAGATCAGAAACTTGTTGCCTTCCGGATCGCGAAAATATGCGCAGTAAGGACCCGTGCCATTCTCGCCACGTGGGCCAGGCGCTCCTTCGTCCGAGCCACCCGCCGCCAATGCCGTTGCATGGGCTTCGTCGACCTTTGAACGGGACGGAGCTTCGAAAGCAATCATTCCACCGTTGCCGACGGTGGCAGGGCGGCCATCGAACGGCTTGATGATGCCGAATTCGAGCGTGCGATGACCGTAGTAGATGGCTCGGTTGGGCTGGACGAGGACTCGTCCGATCCCGAACACGGCCAGAAGCTTGTCGTAGAATACCGACGCGGCATCCAGATCATTCGTGCCGACAGTGGCGTGGCCCGGGAGGCTGCGGACCTTGTCGGGGGCGGCCGCAACTTGTCTGCTTTGGGAAATGTCGTTCATATCAGTTCTTCCTTATATTGTCGCGGCCGACGCTCTGCCTTCCGCACGCAAACGCCAACGAGCTGTCTCAAATCGGCGGCTGGTGGATATTTGGGCGGGTCGATGGCCGGCCGGCACCTCGCCAAAGTGAGAGGCACCCTCTCGTTCAGATGTCAGCCTTGGGCTGCCGGGTTTCAGCGTGCCGCCGTCGAGAGGGTTCCTCTCACTTTCTCCGGCTACCGCGGGCTGACGCCGTGCTCAATTATTTGTGGCGACAGCCGGCTTTTGGGCTTTGGCTGACCGCCGTTCAGAAAGGACATCCTATGTCTAAGGACAAAACCGTAAATGCTGCATCGGCCGCAGCAACTCTCTCTTCCCAGGCGGCTGGAGCCTTCACTTCCGCGTCCAGAGAGGCCGCGCAAGACGCCGTCGACTTCATCGAGATCGATGAGGTCCTCACGCTGAGGAGGATGATTGTCCGCGCCCCCGCGCCAAAAGGCACGGTGCTTTTGCTGCATGGGTTTCCGGAAACGCTGACGGTGTGGAACGACATCGCGACAACCCTTGCTCACGACTACGACGTCCATGCCTTCGATTGGCCGGGCTACGGGCAGTCGTCGCGCCCGGCTTCGGAACGGTTTTCCTATGCGCCGATGGCGTACGCCCAGGTGTTGAAGGCCTATATCGAACGGGCAGGCATCGATCGGTCGAAGCTCGTGATCTACGCCACTGACATCGGTGCCCTCCCCGTCCTGCTGCTTGCTCTCGACGAGCCGACGATCGCCAGGCAGATCATCGTCGGAGACTTCGCGCCGTTCGACCGGCCGCACTACATGTGGGAGAACCTGCAGAACCTTAAAGCCGAGCCGACCGCCTCGCCGACCCGTGCCTACATGAACAAGACGAGCGACGAGATCCTCCAGAACGTGCACAGGCGCGGCCTATCTCCCGCTGAACAATTCGATCTGCCGGCTGACGTCCAGCGGGACATGACCCGTTCGTGGAGCCTTGACGGGATGACTTCAGCGGATGCCTTCGCCCACTACTACGCGAATTTCACCGGCGATCAGCATTATCTCGAGGCCGACCTCACCCGGCTGAAGACGCCCGTGAAGGTGATCTGGGGCGAGAAGGACATCTACATCGCAAGGGAGATGGGCATCGAGTTCGCCGGCAAAATCGGTGCAAAAGTCGATATCCTCTCAGGTATCGGCCACTTTCCGCATCTTCAGAACTCGAAACAAACGATTGAAGAGATCAACACATCATTCAGATAATGTTTGATTATTTTCGTTTTTAGATAGCGCGCAAGTGAGGCAATGCCCAGTCGACGAAAGCCCGTACCTTCAAGGCGAGAAGCCCCTGGCGGGCGTAGACGATATGAATAGGCTGCGGCGCGCCGTCGAAATTGCGGAGGATGGGAACGAGCGCGCCAGACGCCAGCTCGTCGGGAACCTGATAATCGAACAGCCGCGCGATCCCCGCCCCGCCGACGGCCGCCGCAACACAGTTCGCCGCCGTATTCACCTCCAGCCGGTTGCGGGGCACCGCCTCAAGCGGCGTGCCGTCGACGTCGAAGGTCCAGAAGAATGTCCGCTTGTTGAAGATGATCCCGTCGCGATCGATGAGATCGCCGGGACGCTCCGGCATGCCATGCCGCTCGAGATAGGCAGGACTCGCACAGGTCATCAAGCGGAATTCCCCGACCTTGGCGGCATGGAGCGAACTGTCGGCGAGGTTGCCGAGACGGATCGCGATATCCACCTGCTCGGACACGAGATCGACCGTGCGGTCGAGCGACAGCAGGTTCAGCGATACCTCGGGATATTTGTCCATGAAGCTCAGAGCAACGGGCAGCACGTAGCGGCTCCCGTATTCGATCGGCATCGTGATCGTCAGCACGCCTCTGGGCGTCTGGTATTCCCCGGACGCCCTTCGTTCGGCCTCCTCCAGATCCGCCATGATCTTTCGGGCGGCGTCGACATAGTCACGCCCGGCATCGGTGAGCTGAAGATTGCGGCTGGTGCGGACGATCAGGTTCGCCCCAAGATGTCGTTCAAGGTCCGCCACCTTGCGACTGACGCTGGGTAAGGGCGCGTTCAGCTTCCTGCTGCCGGCAGAGATGCTTCCGGCATCGACGACGGCCAGCAATATGCGCATCGCTTCTAGACGATCCATCGGACACCGCCAGTAAGATATCGCTTCTGTTCAGCCCAGCTTAAGGGTTGGCTTTAGAACAAGATGATTTTAGGCCGGGTCGGCCTAAAATCTGAATCCTGTTCTACATTATATAGTTAGAGCATGATGTCGTCCGAAAACCGCTCACACTTTTCGGCATCATGCTCTAGTCAAGCAGCTTCCGTATGGCCATGATCCCTTTTGCAGCATCCGACCAGGATTGACGCCAAATCAACACGCCGACGCTGAGGATGGTCGCCACAACGAAAGGGATTGGCCCGATAAACCAGAAGGCGGCTGCGACGGTGAAGTAGTAGGACCGGACACCAACGCTGAAGGATCGAAGAGCAGGGTTCAAAACCAGGGTCAGGGCGTTCGTCCAGCTGGCGATGTCCCGGTCTTCATCGCGGGATGGGCTCGCCCCGATCGCCGCCAGGCAGTAGTTGATCTGCCGGACCGCCCAGATGAAATCGGATAGTCCCCGCAGCAGTGTGGCCATGACCAACAAGACCTTGCACTGGAAAAACCATGCCGGGTCCTGAGCCGCAAACATCGCAATCAGGCCACCCGATCCATAGTTCGGCTCCATGAACAGCGCGCCGCTCAGCCCGACGATGACGATGAGATTGGCGGATCCGAAGAAGGATGCTGAATTGATCGTGTGTCCCAGGATCGCGGCGTCGCCGATGAAGTTGTTGTCTCGCGTCAGGACCTCCCGCATCCAGGCCGCGCGAACGCGCACCATATCAACGGAAAGGCTATCGTTCCTCCTCGGCCACCCTGCTGCCATCAAAGGCTCGACCGCCACCCAGACGAGAATGAAGAAAACGATCGCCGCGACGTTCAGAAAATCCATGGTGCCCCCGAACTGAATCTTGGATTTTCTGAACACTACTTCGAGCTAACGGCAGCTCCAAGCCTCGATCGCCGCCCTGCCCTTCAGATCGACACGCCTATATAATGGTGTTGCATGGTCCGTCGCGGACTGCCGCGAGGTAACGGGACATCGTCGCAGCCCGAAGCTGAATTTGCTCGACCGCCTGTTGGGGTGTCACGGCCAGGAAACCGACATGGTCGCGTGGGCGGAGCTGGACGAAAGCGTCCAGATCCGAATCCACCACCGTTGCGATCTTGGGATAGCCTCCGGTCGTCTGGTGATCGGCCAGTAGAATGGTGGCGACGCCATCTCCGGCCACCTGCACCGAGCCCCGGACGATCGCTTCCGATGGCATGTCCAACGCGACGCTTGGCGCAAGCGACGGACCTTGGAGGCGTACTCCCATGCGATCATAGGCGTCGCTCAGGCGGAAGGGCGACGATAGGAAATTCGACAAGGTTTCTTTCGAGAAGAACCGATCCTGTGGACCAACCACCACACGCAGCTCGGATCGCGGTCTTGCGATGACCGGACATGTGATCGGACCATTTCGATCATCTCGCACTTCCGGATCGGCGAGAGTGAGCGTTTGACCGGCTGCAAGGCGCCCGCCGCCGAGGCCGGAGAGACTGTGAGTCGACATGCTGCCCAGCCAGCTCTTCGCCTCGATATGACCGGCGAAGGCCAGATAGGTCCAGCTTCCCCAGTGTCCCGGACGGATTGCCAGCCGTTCCCCGGCCTTCAAGGTGGCGACCATCCACGCGCCGCGCTTGTCGCCGGCGTGCTCTACGATGAAGCCTCCTCCGGCGACGGCGAATGTAACTTCCCCCGACAGGCAGTCGAGAACCAGGCCGCCCAAGGAGACTTCGATTGCCGGCTGACCAGCAGGATTGCCGATGGCGGCGTTGGCGGCTGCAAACGAGGTCCTATCCATCGGACCGGAGGCCGGAACGCCATACCGCATCAATCCGTGACGTCCTCCGTCCTGGACCGCGACGTGAGGACCCGCGAAGTCGATTGCAAGGACGGCTTCGCTCATGCGGGGCACCTCGCGTCGAATTCGGCTCTCGATATGCGGCGGAACCGCACCGCGTCGCCGACGTCGAAAAGGAACGGACGGTCGTCGGACGCGGCGTCGAGGATCTTCGTCGGCGAGCGGCCGATGATCCACCAGCCGGTCGGCATGGTGAGCGTGCTCACCAGGCACTGCGGCCCCGCGATCAGCACGCTTCCGGCAGCTATGCCGCGAATGGGCGCCGGCTTCCTCGGCTGTTGAATGGCTTCGGGCACGCCTGCAAGATATGCATATCCCGGAGCGAAGCCGTACAAGAAGACGCTGTAGTCGCCCGAGAGATGGGCGGATATAACGTCTTCCGGCGATAATCCGCTTGCCTCGGCGACGGCGGCAAGGTCGGGCGCAAGATCAGGATCGTAGCAGACTTCGACTTCGCGCATCGCTCCAATCGTCGCTGGAACCTCAGCTCCCAGACGCTCGGCAATGGCCGCCTCCGTCGTGCGGTGATCGGCCACGAGCGGATCGAAGCATACGAGAATGCTGGCATAGGCCGGTACAGCTTCGACGAATCCTTGAAAGGGTGCCGCCTTCAAGGCGGCATCCAACTTGACGACCCGATCGTGGATMCGTTTATCGATGGTCGCGCCGAATTCGACGAGCACCGCGTGGCCGCCCACCGGACGGTAGTTCGGACCGGTGCCGGACGCTGCGAACGGGGTCTGTGACACGTCAGTCGGCGCCTTCGATCAGAATGAAATCCGCATCCGCGGCTCGCGCGCAGGTCCCGTAGGCATCCGGCTCGGTAACCCGGGCAATAAGATAGCCTTTGGCCATCACCTGTTTTCCTGTGTCGGTTGGAGGAATGGAGCCACCTCGATG